>JAHFAB010000451.1 GCA_023250795.1 Bacteriovoracaceae bacterium | reverse complement strand
CCTAGTCAAACTCTCCAAAAGGGAAAAAATTCTCCTCATAGGACTGTTAAAAAACGAAAAATTCGCTGAGTTCTTTTCTCATGCCCTGTCGAAACTGCCTCCAAACGTTTCATTTTCAGACCTTTTTCAGTCCCCTGATGTGCAAAATTTTGTAAAAAATCTTTTTTCCGACCCCCTCAAACTCCAAACTTTGAGAAAAACATCGGATCTTTTGCCTCAAACGAGTGAAAATGAAGCTCTAGATCCCTCTTTGAGAGCACTTCTGACCGAAATTATGGTCTCAGAAAGCGCTCTGGTGACGGAAAGTGAAATTAAATTAGCATTGGACCGCAGCCTGACCCTGATTTGGGCACGGTTTTCGCATGAGATTAAGCGTTCTATTGCAACAGCAGAAGCGAATAAAGACGCGGAGTTACAAAGTAATCTCATGAAAGATTACCTTGACCTTCAGCGCAAAATGAAGGAGCTTAGACCTTTCTATGACGAAACCTAAAGAATCGCCCAAAGAGTTACCCAAAGAACAAGTAACTCCTCGTGAGTCTGCTAAAGATCCGGCCAAGGACCAAAAAGTAAAATCCCAATTTGCAAACAATAAAGAGATAAAAAAACTTTTAGATCTTGGAGTGCAAAGAGGACATCTCACTTACGAAGAAGTCAACGAACTTCTCCCTCCAGAAATTATCAGTGCGGAGTCTATCGACGAGATCGTACAGCTCCTTTCGGAAAATGAAATCGAAATTTTAGAGACCACCAAAAAACCCAAAGACTCGGACGACGATGAGGAAGGTGAAGAATCAACGATTGAACCGATTGCGGCGGCGACTCCAGGAGAAGCCGCAGAAGAGGCTGCACCCACTGGAGACTATGCCAAAGGTGCCGACCCTGTAAAACTTTATCTCAAAAAGATGGGCAGTGTTTCTCTTCTCACTCGTGAAGGCGAAGTTGAAATTGCCAAGCGAATCGAAGAAGGTGAGATCGAAATTCTTCGTGCCCTTTTAGCATCTAAGCTTGGGACTCTCGCCATCGTCGAATTAGGAGATCGCCTTTCGACTGCAAAAACGAAAGTCAAAGACGTAATCCGTGGTGTAGATGAAGAAATTTCTCTGGATGACGAAAAAAGATATTTGGAAAAAGTTTTAGCGGCGATTGAAAAAGTCAAATCTTTGGTTGGATATCAAGAAAAGACTGAAGAAAAATTGATCGGTGCAGGGGCTAAAAAAACAAGTGCCGCACAAAAAACACGCGTTCAACAGGAAATCAAACGCAGAGAAAAGCATGTAGAACAAGCCTTTCAAAATATTGCGTTTAACCGAAAAACCATTAATACCCTTTCGTTTAAAATCAAAGGTTATTGGGCGCGTGGAAAAGACCTTCTAGAAGAAAGAAAAAAGATCTTTATTTTCTTAGGCATCAAAGAAGAAAAACAGATGCGGGAGCTGGCGCGAGAATTCAAAAAAAGCCCTGAAACGCATAAAGCGTTCTGCAAACAATACGACGTCATCGAACAGAAACTGGCACAGCTCATTCAGTCTGAAGAGGATCTTTCGAAAAAAATACATAGACTAGAAGAAGAGGCTGGGATCTCCATTGATGAGCTCAAACGCATCTACTTCACCTTGACTATCGGAGAGAGAAAAGCAGACCAAGCCAAGAGCGAACTCGTCGAAGCTAATTTGAGATTGGTTGTTTCGATTGCGAAAAAATACACCAATCGCGGGTTGCAATTCTTGGACCTAATCCAAGAGGGAAATATTGGTCTCATGAAAGCGGTAGATAAGTTCGAATACCGCAGAGGCTATAAGTTTTCTACTTATGCCACCTGGTGGATTCGCCAAGCCATTACGCGTGCGATTGCAGATCAAGCTAGAACGATTCGAATACCGGTCCACATGATTGAGACCATTAATAAACTCATCCGGACTTCCCGCTTACTCGTGCAATACTTAGGCAGAGAACCCACTCCAGAAGAAGTAGCCGAAAAGATGGAACTCCCAGTCGATAAAGTGAGAAAAGTTCTCAAAATTGCCAAGGAGCCGATCTCCCTAGAAACTCCAATTGGTGAAGAAGAGGACTCCTATCTGGGAGATTTTATCGAGGACAAG
>JAHFAB010000075.1 GCA_023250795.1 Bacteriovoracaceae bacterium | reverse complement strand
CCTCGAGGAAGTCAGAACAGGAAAATTGAAAATCATTGCTCAAAAACTCATGCCACCAGGAGAACCCGCCTGTTTCTTGGCCAAACGGATATCACTATGAATTTCTCAAAAATATTACTGGGTATTTATTTTTTCTTTGCAGTGCTCATCAATACCCTCGGTCTCATTCATGGCTTTCTAAGACCTATTGCTGCTGTTGGAGGATTTTTTTTCCTTGGAGCTATGGTCTGGGGATCTCTGCGCTTTGCAAAGATCATCAAAAATGAACTTGGAAAATCTGTTTTGATTTTGTGGGCCATCGCTTTTATTGCACAGTTGTTTTGGGCACTCTTGAAAGCTCCTCTAGATGTTGACGGTCTGTTCTATCATTTGCCCATTATTTTAGAGGCTTTAGACAAGAATCAGTGGAATGCCTGGGAGTTGCCGCTCTGGCATGTTCAAAACACACCCAAAATGGGAGAAATTCCTAATCTCTGCCTAATTGCTCTTGGGGGAAGTTCGGGGTGGAGATTAGCTCAGGTTGGAAATTTTTTCTCAGGCCTGCTCGGTACATTTGCTCTGTATGAAATCGGAAAAAAAATCTCATTCAAAAAACCAGCACTGTATTCTCTTTTATTTTTTCTTGCACCCATTGCGATAAAACAGATGGGAACTAATTACGTCGACATCACAAGCTGGAGTACTTGGTTGGCAGCTGCCAGTGCTATTCTCTATTTACCATTAGAGAGCTCTGTCTTTGCACTAGGGGCTGCCGTCTTTCTCCATTCTGGAGTGAAAATCAGCGGATCACTGACAAGCCTCTCACTTCTACCCCTATTGTGGATCAATACTCGTATGCGCGCACAGAAGACCGCGGTTTTTCTAGGCTGCATTTCTCTCAGCTGCATGACGTGGATGATTCCAAACCTGATTGCACATGGAAATCCGGTTTATCCCATACACTTTCCTGTTCCAAAAGAGATGGGCATCTCAACTGATTTTCGCTTTGCTACTTTTTTCCCAAAAGTTCCGAGACTATTATTACAACCCCTTCAATTCGTCTTGCCAGAACCCATTGCCCTTTATGATCAGGGAGGAGGGGCGTGGGGTTTTGCTGCGATATTGATCGTTCTAGTGGGGATTTTTACCTATGTGCGAAAAAGTTACGCACGAAAGAAAAAAACAAGACCCACAAATTATTTATTGAACTATTTTTTGCTTTCATTGGCTCTTCAATATCTCCTCATGCCAGCAAGAGAAATTCCAAGACATGGCTTCTTGGGGGGTTGGACTCTGGTCACACTTTTCTGGACTCGATTTGAAAATTTTTACGAGGGGAGTCAGTGGATTAAAAAAGCTTTTTTTTGGATTTTGCTCATACAAGCTCTTTATTTGATCCCTGATCGTACGATTTTTCGTGGAGCCAATACTCAAAATGCTCCTGCCGTGATCTATCAAAATTTTAGGGATATTATTTCATTTGGAGAACCTCAACATCCAGATCGATGGCTGCATTTTCCCTATGTTCCGATTCTCAGAAAAAACGAACCCAGAACCGCTCGCATTGATGATCTTCGCGTAGATCTTCTAGCTCTTTACTGGGGAAGACATTTTTCAAATCAAGTGGTTTTAGACCCAAGGTATTGCCGCTGGCCTTATTGTGAAACAAGGTAACTGGTCAGTTTTTAGTGGGTTGAGTAGGAGTTTCAGGAGTTAAAAAAGAGGGACCTAGTTACGCTAAAAGAGCGTAGCAGGAAGCTACGCGATGACCTCATGGAGGAGTACCCGCGTAACTAGGTCCCTCTTTTTTAACTCCTGAAACTCCTACTCAACCCACTAAAAACTGACCGGTTACCAAATCCTATGTTAGGATTAATCCATGTCAGCGATAGAAGAAGCACGAAAACGCTTGGGGGAACTTTTCATTATTGGATTTCAAGGCCTTGATCTATCTGATGAGACCTCAGCATTTCTATCTCAGGCCCAAATTGGAGGGGTGCTTCTTTTTACACAAAATTATGAAAACCCCGCACAACTGGGAGAGCTCACCAATCAAATCCAGGAATGCCGTTCGCAATTACCCCTTTGGATTTGCGTAGATCATGAGGGGGGGAAGGTTCAAAGATTCAAAACCTCTTTTACAAAAATCCCAGAGGCTCAAAAGATTGGCGCCACAAACTCTCCAAAACTTGCTTTTGAAATCGCTGAAATGATGGCTAAGGAACTCAAAGCCGTAGGGGTCAATGTCAACTTCTGCCCTGTTGCAGATATTTTAACCAACCCTAAAAACCCCGTCATGAACTCCCGCACTTTTGGAAATACTGAAGAACTTGTCACCAAAATGGTCACAGCTATGGTTCGTGGCCACCTACTCCACGGAGTGCAGCCATGCGTCAAACACTTTCCCGGACATGGAGACACGAGCTTAGACTCTCACTTGGCTCTCCCACGTGTAGACACACCTCTTGAGACCCTCCAGAATCGAGAGTTCAAACCCTTTATCAAGGCTTTCAAATCTCATTGCGCGATGGTGATGACCGCTCATATTTTAAACCCAGGGCTTGACCCCACCTACCCAGCTACTTTGTCTAAAAAAACAATACAAGAGGTGTTTAAAAAATCTCTGCGATTCACCCCTCTGATCATCAGTGATGACCTGGAGATGAAAGCCATCACTGACCACTTTGGCCCGGAAGACGCGCCAAGGCTCGCAATCGAAGCGGGATGTGATCTTTTGATTTACCGAAGTGAAGCGGCCGCACGACACGCATACGAAGCTTTGCTCAAAAATATAGACTCTGAAAAACTTTCAGCAGAGCTAGTACTTGCAGCTTCGGAACACAGCCGGCAAGTAAAATCCAAAGTCCTCTGTCCGTACACCCCCGTTTCTGTCACTGATCTAACTCACAAAATCGGAACTACGGAACATCGAGAGCTGGTGCAGAGGGTTTGAACTCAGTTTTATTTTTATACACAGTAAACGGAGGCACTATTGTTCCATCAGGAATCCTAGACCCTGGAAAAACCAATGCATTGACTCCTATCAAACAACCTTTCCCAATAATCACGTCAGGAGAAATAAGTGCATGTCCTCCAATAACGGTTTTATCTCCGACAATCACTTTTCCAATAATCACTTTTCCATTTCGAGCCAAAAGATGTCCAGAGATTCTACATGACTGACCTAAAATCACATCATTTCCAATTTCTACAACCGAGAGATCCTGAAGCAGCACGTCTTTCCCTATACTGACGTTTTTCCCAATCTTGGCTCCCATTAATCGAAGATAAGGCGCTTGAATGTCATAAAAATGATGAAAAAATGAATAGAACAAACTATTTCCAAAATTATGGAAAAAAAGTTCTTTATGAATTTTAGAAATTTTTTCTGGATTTTTGTTAAGATCAAAAACCTCTGGTTTGAGTCCAATCCCTCTCATTTTCTTATACACAGCTACAAACAATAAAAAAACCCAAGGAAATGTAAAAAAAGTAAAAATCCAAAATTGGAGTTGCCAAAATCTCCCCATATTTTGAACCAAAATCCAAGAAAAATAATAGGGCAAAGCAGCAATATTAGAAACTATAATAGAAATAACGAGTGTAATCAGATCTCTCAAAGAAAAGCCCCCCTGTTTTTGACCTTTAGACTTACTTTGAAGTCAAAATCATCTCCACAACTGCTGAGATGCTCGGAGTTTGTTTCAAGCTAAAACCTTCCTTGAGTTCTAAGTTGTATTTTTTTCGAATCAAACCTAAAATCTCCATCTGTTTTACTGTGTCAACACCCAGATCTGCTTCCAAATCTAATTTCGGCTCTAACATGTCCGCTGGATACCCCGTTTTTTCTGCAAAAATTTGGGTCACTTCCTGAAGTATTACATTAGGATCTACTTTTGACTTTAGTTGAGAGTTTCCCCCTGAAACTGGGATTTCTCTTTCCACTTGTACGACTGCTGTTTTTAGAACTTCATTCTTCACCAATTCTGCTTTTAAACCAGGCTTATAAACTTGGACCGGTTTTTCCTTTGTAGAGTTTGAGTCCACTTTCAGTTCTAAAGTAATTCCAGAATCGTCAAAAAGCTCAAAGCTGTTTTTCAGTAAACTCGAAAGCACCTTTTTTTGGCTCAAAACATATTTTCTAAATCTTTCATTTTTTGCCAATGCTCTCACTTCTTCATCTGCTAAAAAAGTTGTAAGCATTCCAACCTCAACCATTGTATCCGTTGTTTCGTAACTCATAATTGATTTCCCCCTTTAGCTTTGGAGATGCTCTCTCTGAGTTGGTCTCCGTTAATTCCCCTAGCCATTGTCAAAAAATATGTTTTCTCTTTTTGTATCAACTGAGTGTGTAGTGAAAATAAGAAATAATTTTGATTAGAAAATACCCTTCCCATATAATGCATCGATTTTCGTTCAAGTGAAACACACTCTAATAATTGTTTTGAATCTAAGAAACTCTCCATATGTAGAGTAGAAAGACTGAGTCCTTTACCCAAAGCCTTACTCATCGCCTCTTTCGCGGTCCAAAGTAAAGTCATCGTAGACTGATGAAAACCTACCGGCATGTCGTTGGTGATTTTTTTCTCAGATGCTGTAAAATTTATCTCAAATTCATCTCGATTTTCGACAGCTTCCAAATCAATCCCGATCTCTTGGGTTTGATGAAAACAAGCCACCGCTAGATCGTGACTGTGAGAAAGAGAGATTTGTCCTAATTCGGAACTTTCACCATTTTTGAATACAAGAGGCTTTCCGAAAATTTCTGCATCTGTAGAGTTTCGAATTAAAATCTGATTTTCATTCAACTCCGGATATGCTTTCCGAACCGCTTTTTTTGCAGCCAATCGCCCGTAAAAATAAGACTCTCTTCTCTTTTGAAATTTAAAACTCAGAAACTTTTCAAGCTCTTCCGGAGCCAGAAAAGACTCTGACGACTCACAAATAAATGACGAAATCACGATATCCCCCTGAAACTCGACCACCAGATAACGCATCTGGCTAATATCCCCATGAGCTAAGTGCCAGAATAAACGCAGATCGTCAATCATATTTTTTTAAAAGCATTTCGTCCAAAGCCCAGTTATATTTGTGTGATGCGAACAAGTGCCCGGGTTTTGTGGTCAAGCTATATGTTATGCTCCGCAATCGCTCTAGGGGGATGTGCTCAAGGCTCAAATAATAATAATAACGAAGAAAACTGTGCAGTTTCATATGCTTCTATTACGGCTGAGGCAGAATTAGGGCTAAACGACACCGTACTTGGCGGAGATGAACTTGCTCAGTCCTTTAAGGTCAGTGAAAATAAAACCATCACTAAAATACAACTCCTACTTCAAAAAGTGGGAATGACTTCTGGAAGTTTTACGGGTTATGAAGTCATACTCCAATTAGTGAACGATAGCGCTGGCAAGCCTACAGGATCCGCAGTCACTTCAGAAACTCCGGTGCTGGATGTCTCGGCAATAGGCTCTACATCTGGGTTTTACACTTTCACATTTGCCTCTAATGTCTCGCTCACGGCTGGAACTCTTTACTGGATCAGAGTTCGTGGAACTTATCCTGCATCCAAAAAAGACTTAATCAAATGGTATGCTCATAACGGTTCATCGGGAGAATACTCTAATGGCCAAGCACTCTACGAAACGATCACAAGCAACGACTGGCAATCTCTCGTTATCGGCGATTTGAGAGACTTATTGTTTAAAATCGGATGTTAAATATGAAAACACTGATCTCAAAAATTCCTGGCTCACTCCTGATCGCATTTGCCGCCATTCTCTGGGGCACAGACTCATTAGTGCGTGATCCCCTTTCCAAAGTTTTTAGTCCGGTCATTCTTGTCTGGCTCGAACATCTGACGGGACTTCTTTTTATTGCCCCATGGGTGCTCAAAAGACATCCAAAAGATCTTTTTTCCCTCAAATGGAAAGAATGGATAGCTGTGATCTTTTTTGGAGTGGGGGGATCTGCATTGGCTGGGATTTTTTACACCGCAAGCATTCAATTCGCAGGACCAGCAGTTTCGATTCTCATCATCAAGCTACAACCCTTATTCGTTTTAGGAACCGCCTCTATTGTTCTCAAAGAAAAGGCCAAAAACAATCTCTTCCCCTGGGCAGGAATTGCACTAGTTTCAGCCTTTGTCCTCAGTTTTCCAGAATTAGATTTTAGTTTTATCTCTAAGGGGTTTACTAGTTATGCACGAGGTGTTTTCTTTGCGTTCTTAGCGATGGCTCTCTGGGGATTTTCTACTGTTGCTGGAAAATATTTCTTATACCGTCACTCCCCCTCTGTAGGGGTTTTTTGGAGGTGGGTCACTGCTTCTCTCTCCCTGGGCTTCATTGCTTACCTCAATCAAGAGTTTTACATACCACTTGATCTAGTCTTTACCCGCAAAGTACTCCCCTATCTCCTCTACTTGGGTTCAGTAGCAGGTGTAGTTTCTATGGGGATCTATTATGCAGGACTCAAAAAAATTCCTGCCAGTGTGGCCACTTTTATTGAGCTCATCTATCCCTTGGCTGGTGTTATCCTCAATGTTGCATTTTTAGATTCTCAATTGAGCGGCATCCAGGTTTTAGCCGCGGTCTTATTATTTGTTTCGATTTTACTGATTATGATTCCTAAGACAAAATCTTAACCCTATGTGTTATATTTAAATCATCTCAAGTTGCCCTTAGTGGAGGTTCTCAGGCATAATAGTAGGGAGAAAGGGCAAGGGAATGCCTGTGGACATCAAATCATCTACGACGGATGAAATCCGACTGAAAAACTACCGAGCTCAGACAGAGCAAAAAAATGAACAAGAGCTCCGCGAGATCCAAGAGCGCCACAAAGACGAGCTCCAGCGATTGATTGAAAATCACTCATTTCAAATAGACAATCTGAAAAATGCCTATGACGTTCAAATTTCTCAAGAAGGGGAGAACTTAGAAGAACGATTGCACAATGTCAGAATGAGTGGAGAAGATCGCGTCGAGACTGAAAAAAAATCATCAGAAGAAGAGCTTTCAAAAATAAAAAAAGCCAATCAGCAGAGAATTGACGAATACAAAAAAAACGCAGAACTACAAATCGAAACACTTCGTAAACAGCTCCAAGCTTCCGCGGAGAACCTCCACGAGATGGCTCGGAAAACAGCCAGAAAAGAAAGGGAGGTCTCATCGTGAAACCCGAGACACAATCAAATCTAGAATCAAACTCAGAGATCCAAACACAGAAAAAACAAGAGGAGCCAAAGGGTGTAAAAATTGATGGGTTTCAGCAAGTTTTAGAGATGCTAAAAATTGCTGACACTGAGTTTAGGGAATCCATTTTGAAACGCCTTGCAAAGCGTGACCCCAACTTAGCCTCTACTCTAAGAGCGAATCTGAGAAGATAAAATCTAAAGCAACCATTCGGTTTTTAGTAGGTGGCCTAGGAATTCAAAGACTTAAAAAAGAGGAACCTGTTCACGTGGGCACTCATCCCTGAGATCACCGCGTAGCATCCTGCTACGCTCCTTTAACGTGAACAGGTTCCTCTTTTTTAAGTCTTTGAATTCCTAGGCCACCTACTAAAAACCGAATGGTTGCTTTAAACACTTGCCTTCAGTTCCTAGCCGAGTGAGGATGGGTTTTGGTACTCTCTTATGGCCGAATCACTCGTTATTTTATCAGGTAAACGGACTTGCTTTGGAGCTTACGGTGGGAAGTTCAAAGACATTAGCCCCACCGAACTCGGTGTAACTGCAGCGAAAGCCGCTCTAGAACAAGCCCATGTTTTCCCTCAGCAAATTGATCATGTCATTTTTGGAAACGTCTTGAACTCGTCTCCTGACAGCATCTATATCCCCAGGCACGTGGGGCTCACTTTGGGCGTTTCTGAGTCAGTCCCTGCTTTGGGAATTAACCGACTTTGTGGAAC
>JAHFAB010000074.1 GCA_023250795.1 Bacteriovoracaceae bacterium | reverse complement strand
TGACAAAGGAACCAAATCCTCGAATTTCAATTCGATCGTCTTTTTTGAGTGCATCACACATCATGTCAAAGACACGATTGACAACCAGCTCTGCTTGTTTGTGTTGAAGGTGGGCTTTTTCTGCAATGACGTTAATCAAATCTGCTTTTGTCATGCGTGAGTGACTCCTCTAAGGCTGATTAAACTCCAATAAAAACAAAATCTTCTCCCCTCTAACGCTAAAGACAGAATGGATCTTTTGCAAGTGAAATTTTTCCCATTCCGTCAATTGGACGAGTACTCACGTAACTCGGGTTCCTTTTTTTTAAGAAACTAAATCCTTATTCCATGACGTGTCGCGCTAAACCTGTCGGACTTCAATAATTCCAGCTGTGCTCCAGAGCTCTAGAACAAATTTTTTGTGATTCGTTCGATGTCCTCGGTACTTCATCGTGAGTAAGCTATGCGCCCCTTTTTCTGCAATATCGAAATCATCTAATACCAACTCATTTCTTGCCATTGTTTGATGAATGGCCGAACGTAAAACTCCATCGGGATCATCTGCCACTATTTCACAGGCAAATGTCAGGGCTCGACCCAGTACCCGATCTTCAAAAATCCCAGTGGCCACCAGAATCAACACGACCGTCACGGAAGTAAAAAGTGCGATGTCTGAATGCCCAATTCCCACACAAACACCGATGGCAGCCCCCACCCAAATAGTTGCAGCCGTTGTTAATCCTTGAACTGTACCTCGAGCCTGAATTATGGTTCCTCCGCCCAAGAATCCAATCCCAGAAACAATCTGAGCAGCTAATCGCGCAGGATCCCCATAATATCCTCGTTCAGAATGGCTGAGTGAAATCAAAACCGAAATAGAAGTATAAAGTGCAGAGCCCACGCAAATTAAAATATTAGTTTTGATTCCTGCAGGCTTATTTTTCAACTCTCTTTCGAGGCCAATAATTCCTCCGCAAAGGATGGAGAAAAAGATTTTAGGTCCAAAAAACTGAAGGAGCTGAGAAAAATTCCAACTTGTAGATAAGGTATTCATACCCGTCATTTTAACAAAAGTGGTTCCAAAACGGCAGCATATTCCTGCGCGACTCTTTCCCAAGTCCTTTTTTCTGCGACTGCCCTGGCGTTCTCCCCTAATTTTTTTCGAAGTTCTGGGTTTTCAATGAGTTTTGCAAGATGCCCAGCGATTTCGTGAGCGTCTGTTGGAGATTCAATCAAGAGACCACTTTCCCCCTCACGAATCAATTCGGCCCCTCCCGCCAAACGAGAAACAATAGGAGGCAGCCCACAGGCCATCGCCTCTAAGATCACTAGACCAAAAGGTTCATAAAGAGTGGGAAGTAAAAATGCATCCCCAGCTCTGTAGTAACGAACCACTTCTTTTGTATGACCCACAATGATGAGCCGATCCTCAATTCCATGCGCCTTTGCTCTCTCCTTAAACCCTTGAGCATCTCCGCTTCCCACGGCCATCAATCGAACTTTTTTCCGAAGAGAGGGCTCTAAAAGAGCCAGTGCGTCAATCGCAACGGCCAAACCTTTCCTTTCAAAAGCACCTACAAATGCAATGACGAGTTCATTTTCAGCTACACTGAGGCTTTTTCGAATCGCCTCTCTATCTTGGCGAGTCTGTTCGTCGTTTGGGGGATGAAAATACAGTGGATCCACCCCATGATGAATCACATGAACATTTGCCTTCACTCCAAAATAATCTTTTAGCTCTTTGGCGACACTATGCGCGATTGCAATATAGGTTTTGTCAGGCTTGTACACTAGACTCTCAATAGCTCGATCATAATTGAGCATAAACTCGTGATAAAGTTTGATGAGTTTACTTTTGATTAGGCTTCCTGAGCGTGAATGGGGAGCTTGATAATAACCTTTTTCAATACGATCTCGTGCGTGTTTCCATGCTGTATTTACAAATTGGACTTGGATCACATCGCTAATCAGAGAACACGCCCCCGTGGCATGAATCAATGGGCGCTGTTTAAACTGGAACTTTGGAAGCATCCAAAATCTCCAAAGACTATTGAAATAAAAATATGTGATGAGAAAAAAAGCGGGTTTTTTGATGTATGGTCTGATGGGGCGAAATGTGTAATGACCCCAAGCATTTTGTCCTTTTGGGTCTACAATCGAATATGAACTAATTTCTAGTGGTATCTGATGGCTGAGATTTCTGGCAATTTCTAGAGTAGATCGGTCGTGCCCCCCCCAAGGGTTGAGTTCATGGATAGCAAAGGTGAGAGAACGAGCCTGTGCTGGCATTTAGTTCATTCCTTTATATAAATCTTGTATAAACTCCGTCACTCTTCGAACTTGAAATTCTTTTTCAAACTCAGGTAACGATCGTGGTACTTGTTTTTTCTGGATTTCAGCTTTATTCAAGCTTTCGAGTAATTTTCTTAAAGCCTGAATATAAGTCTCTGACCAAGGAGAATCCCCAGGCATCCTCCACATCCAATCTCCTGGGATGTTTCCGAAAAGGTCATAAGACATCGGCACTTGCCCGATAATCATGGGAAGTGCAACCGCCATGTATTCTGTGAGTTTAGTGCTGTAACGAAAACTACCAACCTGGTCCACGCTTTGAGGAAGACTGGCGACATCCATAGCAGCTAGGTAATGGGGCACGTTCTCTCTGGGAACTTTCCCCGTAAAAATAATATTCTGAGAGTTCCCCGCTAATTTTTCAAGGTGAGCCCTCCCACTCCCCTCCCCCACAATGAGAATTTTCAGATCTTGCCTTTTTGGGTAGGCCCTCACGAGTTCATACCCATAGCAATACCCTACGCGTGAGTTCCAAGCCAATGAACCCACAATTCCCACGACGATGTCGTTCTCAGAAATCCCAAGTGCTTTTCGAGTTTTCTCCCGGTGACTTTTGAGATCCTCCAGTGAAAGAATTTGGGGAGCCCAACCTGATGCTGTCATGACTTTTTTACACCCGAACGTGATTGCCCTTCCCGAAAGATAGGGTGTCCAACCGATAAAGCCAGAAGCGCATCGCGTCAAAATTTTTTCATAAAGCTTAAAAAATGGACCCAGAAGCGGATATTGCGCAGCAATAAAGGGACCGATCGCGTCTCCACTACTGAGGACATAGGGAATGTTTCTCAGCACAGAGTTCAATATAACAGCGGTTCCGCCTGCAATTCCTGTCCCCTCCATCACAACGAGATCTGGCTTCAGAGCTTTGATACGGCGATACAGACCTAACCCACTTTTTATTTTCTCAGATTGTTGAAAGGGATAAAACTCAGCTTGAAAGTTGCCTAACAAGGCCCTCAACCTGGTCTCATCGTCTCGGCCTGCTCCCTGAGTTGCAAAAGCTAGGATTTTAGGTTTTTCCAATGTCCACGTTTCCCCTTTGTGTTGATCATACACTGCTTTGAACAACTTTCAGTCATCGAATAGCAACAACAGACACTTTCATCTTGAGAACTGCTTCATCAACAAGCTCTTGCAATGATAGTCTCACAAATTGCTGAGGGGATCTGCCCAGAACTTTTGCAAATCGTGCTGCCCGCGCGGGACTAATTACTTTTCGCCCCTTTTCAATGTCACATAGATGAGAGGCAGATATCCCCAATTTCTTAGCAAAAACGATTTGTGACATTTCCTCACCTAGACGGATGGATTCCAGGAGCCCACCCAAAGTAAGTGGCCTACCAGTAATTTCTTCTAGATATTTTATTGTTTCACTTTTTTTTCTAATATTCATGTTTTGAAACCTCCATCACAGCAATAAACTCAATTTCACCATCATCAGTGATAAAATAGATAGCTCGATATCCACGGCTTAACCGTATCGATCTTTGACCTCGACGAGCTCCATGAAGAGGTTCGTCGTGATAACCTGGTATTTTCTTTACCTCTTCCAAACCTCTCTCTTCTACGTCATCAACCCAAGCTTCCAAGTTTTCAACAATATGATAAGGTAATTTTTTTAACTGCTTTTTTACAAATTTACTCAGCAATACTCGATTTATCATCTTCGCTGATTATACACCTATTGGGTGAATAAAAGCAAGACATTATGCATTAAATATTTGTAACCCATCGGTTACTATGAGAGTTGCAAAATACATGCATCAGCAAGACAATGAGAGTTCCATGAAAGATCAGGTGCAAAGTTCTCAAAAAATCGCCTTCTTAAGCCCCACCTTTCCACCCGATCACTGCGGGGTGGGAGACTACACTGCACATGTCTGTGAAGAACTAGTTAAAGCAGGGCATGTTTTAGAGGTTTGGACTTTTCAAAAAAATCCAAAAAAATCAAAAGAATTTTCGTCTCATTTCCATTTCTTGGATCGACCCCTGGGGATTTCCGGATTTATAAAATTTTTCCAAGAACTGAAAAAATTTGACCCCCAGGCCTTAGTCATACAATACACGCCCTATCTTTTTGCACCGAAGAGGGGGATTCATTTATTATTGCCTCTTTGGATTTTGATATTAAGAGTTTGTTTTAGAATTCCAATCTTACTCATGACTCATGAACTTCATTATCCGGTTGAACTGAGCCCTGCTGGAGTTTTATTGGGATTCCCTCAGTGGCTACAGTATTTATGTCTCACCTTTGTCTCCACAAAAGTTGCTTTTACGTACGAGGCTCCTTTTTTAAGGTTTAAAAAATGGGGGAAGCATAAATACACGTGGATTCCGGTGGGAGCAAATATACAGAAAACGGCTCAACTCTTATCGGCGGACATATCAGTAGGTCAAGAAATCCCTCCGGAGACACGTGTACTACTCCACTTTGGAGGAGCCCATCCGACAAATTTAATTCATTTTGCCTTTGCAGCATTAGAGGAAGTACTGAAAAAAATGAAAGCTAAACTGGTTTTTGTGGGCATCCCAGATAAAAAAGTTCAGGAAGAACTCTTACGCACGCAGTTTCCTCATCTCAAGCCCTCTGTTTCATCCGTTGGATACGTGACGGAAGAAGAGGCCTCTGCTTGGCTTTTACGAGCAGATCTTGTTTTGGCGCCTTACTTAGATGGTGTGTCTACACGAAGAACGAGTTTTATGGCCTCGCTTGAACATGAAAAATCTGTTCTCACGACTCAAGGATATCTCACCAACCCGAGCATTCCTTGGGAAGATTTCAGTTTTATCACGGCAACTAACCCAAGGCTTTATGCGCAAAAAGCCCTCGAAATCTTAGAAAATCCAAAGTTTTCAAATAAAATGAGCGAGAAAGGAGCCCAGTATTATCAGGGAAATTTTGCCTGGGCAAAGATCGCCCAAGCCTATCTGGATCATCTCAAACTATGAAACATTTTCACACTGTTTTTCTCACACACGACCTTCCCTATCCCACCTCTGGAGGGGCAAAGATTCGAAACTCGAACCTCATTCATTTACTCAAAGAAAAATCATCTGTAGAAATCCTCTGTTTTGGACAGACGCCATCGCAAGCCCACTCTACTCTAGATATTTCTATTACCCTGATTCCAAAAAAAAGGAGTCCATTTCTCAGACGACTTTTCTCACCTCTTCGTCCTTATTTTATGAACGGGTGGAGTGTAGAAATGGCAGAAGCACTCCGTGAGCGCGCACCGAAGAACAAGGAGACCGTTGTTTTACTTTGGATTGACAGAATGCTCATGGCTCAATACATTCCATTAGCCCGAACGCTTGGTTACAAAACCATTTTGGATGACCATAACGTAGAAAGCGATGTACTCATCCAAGGGGCTCTCATGTCCTGGAGAAACTGGCACAAACTGCCCTTAGCATTGCAGGCACTTTATGAAGAAGTTCGATTGTGCAAGCTCGCTGACATAGTCGTTGCGACCTCTGCAGTCGATGTTCTCAAACTCCAGAAATTAGCTCCGCAGGCGGAAATAAAAATGATCCCGAATCTCATTGACTGCGATGTTTACTCGGAGACACGCTCTCACGCTGGAAAAACGCTGTTTTTTGTGGGCACGCTGGACTACTTTCCAAATGATGAAGGATTGCGTTGGTTTGTGAAAGAAGTCTTACCGGAAATTAAGGGGGACAACCGTCCCCCAATCGTCGTCGCTGGATCCAACCCGTCTCAGGAGCTAAAAAAACTCCTCGAAGAGAACGGAATTAAGGTCATTGCCAATCCAGAATCTGTTTTGCCCTATCTCAAAAACTCAGCAGCAGTCTTTGTTCCCATTCTCTCTGGAAGTGGCACTCGTCTCAAAATCTTAGAAGCAATGGCCGCAGGCCGTGCCATAGTATCGACACATAAAGGAGCAGAAGGGCTAGACGTAAAAGACAGGGTGGATATTTTTCTAGCCGATACGGGTGAAGATTTTGCTCGTAAAATAGAAGAACTTTTCAAAACAACCGCGCTCAGAGAAAAAATGGGTACTCAAGCTTTTGAGACCGTAAAAAAACTCTATGACTGGCGTGCTTCGCGCGAAAAGATGGATGATGTGCTTGGGGACAGCTGCTAATCGCCCCAGTCGTTATTAATCTCCAAGAGATACCCATCTTCTGCAAAAACCCGCACATGATTAGTGCTACAGCTGATATCATTGTCTGAAACAATGGCATACATTGCCAAAATCTTGTGTTCATTACTCAGCGCACGGAGCGCTTGAGCAGTTTTCTTGTCTCCTCCAACAGCCAAGCCCTTTTTACCTACTTTACCCTTGTAAGTTCCTGCAATCGAAGCCAGAACATCACTTGTATCCGTCAGTAAGGCATAGCTACAACCGGGGTTGCCTTCCTCATCCAGATCTTCATCCCCTCTGATTTCTTTCAACTCTTTATTAGCGATTTCTCTCACTTCTCTATGACCTACTACTGACTTCTTGTCTAAATCCCAATCACCGTTAGCAACCTCCGCGACGCCTCCAATGTCCATTAACTTGAGGGCTGTTCTACTGAGTGTTTCTGGCTCGCCCGTTTCCTTGTCAAAGCGACATGAAAGCACCTCATTTTTAAGAGTTGTACCAAATGTCAGTACTAGATTTTTCTCTTTTCCGTCAAACACTAGGTGCGACTTGCTTTTTCCGGGAAGAAGAGTGCCAGATTTTCCATCTGAAGGGGGATAGAAAGTCACTTCTCCTTCACTATTATCGAGTAAACCTGTGCCCTTGAAGTATTTTTGGTTAGACTTTTTGACAAGCCAGGCAGTCCTCCTATAAACGCTTAAGCCTAAACCCTCTTTCGATTGGAACGGACGCTGAACTCTGAAGACAAACTCCGTACCCCTCTTAAACGACGAGGACCCAGAATCCACGACACAATTGTAACGAGATGTGAGAGCTGCATCACTCTCACTCAGTTGGAACACAAAGGCTAAAACCGAAAAAATAAAAACACGCATAGATAAAAATCCTCCAAAAAAATAGAAAACCACTAGGAGGTGCTTTATTACTATACAATGCCATATGTCAATACCCCCTAAACATACCAGAGTTTTCTGGTTTTATTATTGCACCGAATAAAACTTGACTCACATAGACATATTGCATTAATGCTGCGTCTGGAGGATTTTTTATGAAATATTTTATTTCTTTGTTAGTTCTGGTCTCTCAGTTTTCTTCAGCTAATGAGAAGCATATCATTGCAAACCACTTTCTATGTACCGATAATCCTCCAGAAGGCACAAACTTATTAAGAAGAACAATTGAATATACAGCTTCCAGAGGGTCAAAGTCAGATCCCAATGACCGCGATGAAAGTAAAATAGAAGAAAAACTAGTCACTGAATTGCATGGTGAACATCATTCATACAATCCAACAGAATATAAGAGCAACCAAATTAGAAAAGAGTTCACTGAGGTTGGCTCATTAGTGTCTGTTACAACTGAAGTTGATATCAACTCTCACTTGAGTATATTGTCTCTTGTTTTACCGACTGTAAGATTAAAAAAATCATCAGAAGTTTTAAAGTTTAA
>JAHFAB010000450.1 GCA_023250795.1 Bacteriovoracaceae bacterium | reverse complement strand
CTTCTGAAGAAGTGGGGGGCGCGATCAATGGGGTGAGCAAAGCTTTTGCCGGGCCAAACTCCACTTCCTCAGCGGAAGTGAAAGTGGTCGTGAAAAATGCTACCGGTAAGACATTTGCCAGACCGGGAGCTACTTCGCCTGAAGAAGTGGGTAAGACATTTGCCAAATCGCCTCGGACATCGCGAGTTTATATCTCAGTTTCTTCGAAAAAAACTGCCTTTCATCGGGCCGGAGAGCAGTGCACCTATTTTTCCGAGCTCACAGGAAAGCGCTGTACTGAAAAACATTTTCTGCAAGTAGAACATATCGTGCCCGTTGCGATGGGTGGGAGCTCTGATCAGGAAAACCTCACTGTCCTGTGCGCTTGTCATAATCGACTGAGTGCGATTGATAGTTTTGGGATGGAGAAAATGCGGCCTTATCTGAAGCATGGGTAAAGGGATTACTGTTTTTTCCTGTATTCCCCTGCATACAGCTGTCAAACCCTTATACAGTTTTTCGAACCCTTCACTCACCTCGGCTGAGAATAACCCGATTGATTTCAAGAACTTATTTTTTTTGATTTTACCGAATCACTTGGCACCAATCTTGCTTCTACTAGTCATTACAAGGAGTCAGTATTTGTATGAAAAACGATCAGAAATATAAAATCACTTTTATAATAACGCTTGGGATAACGCTCATGGTTTCAACACTTGGACATGCAGAGTCCTCCCTCATTGAGCGCCTGCAAACTGATTCTACAGACGGCCATAAAAAAGAGCTCACCATCTTAGTTTCGCAAGCCAAATTAGTTTCGCAAGCCAAAAAAAATCTGACTGCCCCATATACAGAACCCGCACTCGATACAGAACCCGCACTCGTTTCATTTTTACTCAAACTCATTGATATCCCCTATGACAAAGAAAATGGGATACAAGACCCCCTCATCACGGATCATCAAACCCAAGAGACGATAGCCAGCTCCTTGGCCGGTCTCTCACTCACGAATGATCAGGCTATGAAAGCCATTCGCTCGATCACCGACCTAGACTCTGAAGATCCAGAGTACAAGCGTTTTTCCAAATCGATTTTTAAAATAATAGCCTAAATAAAAAATCCCTCCCCTGAGCTTCTTGCAAAGTGGTCAAATGAAATCTCAGTTCACTATTTACGCGGCACAGTAGACAGGAATACAGATCCGAGTTCGATGGTTTTTGGTTTAGCTCTTTTGGTTGAATTAGAAAAACTAGGCCCTCCCCTCAAACAAGAAGAACAAAAAAATCTAGATAACGTCATCCTCAACTGGAAAACATTGAAAACAGAGGATTGGGAAAAACTTCAAAAAGGGAATGGAAGGATTGCACCCCTTCTAAAATTATTCGCAGAAATTTCTCTGCAAAAAACCGAAGACGAGAATAGAAAAACTGAAAAACAGCGTGCAGTAAATGAAGCATTGATTGGAAATTCGAAAAATCTCACTCAATCTGAACTCGAAAAAAAAACTGAATATAACCAAAAAACGATACGAGTGCTTAAAGACATAGATCAAGAAAATCTCAAAAGACTAACCCAAACGCGAGAACTCAAAGTTGACATGGTTTACAACGCTCTGTTCTCAATTAAACTCCAGAGGATGGATCCTGACCAATCCGCCCCATGGTTTGACGAAGTCATCAAAAATAGCAACGGAAAAACGGCTAGTCTGTTTAAAATCATTTGGGATCGCCAAATGCCCATTTTGATCAAAAAAATAGCCGCAAATGTAAACAGTCAAGATCCCGACATCGCTGAAGCATACAGAAATCTTTTGGTGAGTTTTTCATATTATGCAGAAAAATGGCCTAACACAGAACTAAATAGTCCGGAAACTACTCGTCAGTTTTTAAAAATTTTTAGAAAAAATAGAAATGATGAAATAGTCTCACCCATTGCAATGCAAGGAGCTATCGGGACGTTTGGGACCAAGGAAGTGAAAATCCAAATTGAAAATCTGATTCTATTTCTCAGAGATGAGGACTCAGACGTTCGTTTACAGGCTGCAGAAGCCCTCGCAAGTATAGGGCCTGCTGCCGCTCCTGCTCTCACCACAACAGCACTCAATAGTGAAGAAAACCCAACCGTTCGCAGAGATG
>JAHFAB010000449.1 GCA_023250795.1 Bacteriovoracaceae bacterium | reverse complement strand
ATTTTTCTGATGCACCGCTTGTAACCCAATCAAAAATCGCGTTCTTGAGGGGGAGATAGCTAAGCGTTTGTTTAACGAGGTAGTGAGAGTGGCCGAGACGAGAAGACTTGTATCGAAGAACCATTTTACCGTCGATGGCACTCTTGTCGAGGCGTGGGCGTCACTGAAGAGCCTTGTGGCCAAAGATGGGAAGGAGATGCGAAAAGATGACGATGATCCTGGAAACCCGTCGGTGAACTTCAAAGGGGAGAAGCGCAAAAACGACACCCATCAATCTTCGACCGATCCTCAAGCAAAAATTTACACGAAGAGTAAGGGGATTGCCGCCAAGCTCAACTTTATGGGGCATGTCCTTATGGAAAACAGAAATGGTCTGGCCGTTGGAGCAACAGTAACCGAGGCTAGTTTTCACGCTGAGCAAGAGGCGGCCTTAGAGATGATCGACAACCTCAAAGGGGATCAGAGAAAGACCTTGGGAGGGGACAAACACTATGATGATTTGGAGTTTTGCAAAGATTTACGAGAACGCAATGTAACGCCTCACGTCGCCCAAAACCTCCACTCTCGTCGTCATCATAGTGCTGTCGATGGCCGTACCACTCGACATAAGGGGTATGAGATCAGCGCCCAAAAATGAAAACGAGTCGAGGAGATATTTGGATGGCTCAAGCAATGGGGGCCATTTCGGAGACAGCACTTTAGAGGCGAAGAGCGGGTAGCTTTCTTCTTCACCTTTGGAGTCGCCGTCTACAACCTCATGAGAATAGCCAACTTAAGCTCGGGGCCCTGACGAAATATCGGCGAGCAGAGAAGTTTTTTACTCTCGAACTCCAAAATCCCGGTCGCCGACTTAAAGCCACGGCACAATCCGAGCGTCGGGTGGGTGGGAAGCGGACGGCAAAGCGGGCCAAAGCCCGCGAAGACGCCCGCAGGAGGACGTGAAGAACTCAGATAATTGGGTTTTTCAGGAAACTGTTAGTTTTCTGATTGCCAGATCTCCTCACCCTTGCTTGTGAGCGTCGTCATTAGGCTCGATCAATTGAAGCTGGCTAACGTGTTGGGTTGGTTCCTAGGGGAGTATCTCTGGATCCACTCGATCGGGTGGGTGCCATTTCGGAATTAGTCCACTTCCCGACTGTCGGAGAGGCGCTGTACAATCCCTCGCGTGAAGGATGCCGAAGCGTTGGAAATATTTCGACGGCTTTGGACATCCGACATGCGGACTATGATCAGGATGGCTCGAGATGCTGGGAGTAAAGTGCAGCTCCTCACATTTCCCAATTCTCATGAAAGTGATTTCTTCCCCGTGGAATGGGTGGCGGACCTTGCCTCAGATGAAAATATTCCACTCGTTAGAAACGATGAGTCGTTCAAAGTGGCTCTTCGTAGAAAGAATGGAGAAGATTTTTTCCTGCCTGACGACTTTAACCATCCAAGCGAACTTGGTTATTCTGTGGTAGCCGCAAATGTCTTCAATTCCATTGTTGAGAATCAGCTGCTCAACTGAGCGACAGTCTCACAAACGAGATAAGTTTCCCAATCTCGGCACCGAAATCGATCGTGTGCACGCTGAAACGCCTCTCGAAGACTTCCCCCAACCACAAAAAGATCTTCTCCATCAGATGAAGGGGGCACCCTGGCATCGCAGGATTTCAAAAGACCGCTAGGTGACCGCGATGTCGTTCCGCTATTGATTGCAAATCCGTTCTCAATTGCGAGCCAGGTCCAACGAACCATATCCTGCTGGTCAAAGTCACTTTGGCAACCGTATCCGCCGTAGAGAATATACGGCGGAATGAGATAAATATTCTTAGCAGTTTGGGATGGGTTTGAAAGTTTTGTCCATGAACTGCGTGGCACGAGGACTTTCCACGAGTGAAAGTCCGCAAATTGAATGGCGCAAGCGAGAATCAAAAGAAAGGCGGCCCATCGACTTCTAAAGAAAGAAAAGACTCCACAAGCTCCAAATAGAAGGAGGTAAAACAGCGGCCAGACAAACCTTCCGTTTGTTCGGATGGGACCCGTGGCAAAATGCAGGTGGGAATAAACTGCCGAAATATTGAAAATAGTTCTCCCATTCATTTGAATTTTTTCCCCCAAAGAAAAAACGAAGAGAAGAGTAG
>JAHFAB010000448.1 GCA_023250795.1 Bacteriovoracaceae bacterium | reverse complement strand
GCGAAACGTCTTTGCATGATCTAAGGTTAGAAAAAAAGCTAAAATTCTCTGGAGTTTTAAACGAAGAAAATTCACTCAAATACGTTTCTCAGCAAATTCAACATGATTCGATCAAAGAAAAAGCAAGGATAAATACGATCACTGACGGCGCAAGACAGGACAATATTTTTACAATTCAACAGCCCAATGAAGTGGGTAAAAAATAGAGTCATTTTCAGTTGACTCCTCCCAATTCGTCACCATATTAAACTGCAGTAGAGATATGGAGGATCGCCCTTTGTCAGAAACAAATGAAAACTTATCTGCAGCGCAAACTAACGGAAAAGACTCGGAAAATCAACCCTCGGCCCCGCAAGATTTAACTAAAATAATTGAGGATCTTCAGGCTCAACTGAAAGAGAAGGAAAACAAGTACGTTTACCTTTACGCAGATTTTGAAAATTTTAGAAAGCGAACTGCAAAAGAACGTCTCGATCTCATCAAATTCGGTTGGGAGCCGGTCGCTTTTGAGCTCCTCCAAGTGGTGGATAATTTAGAGCGAGCGTTATTCCATGCCTCCAAAAACACTGATTTGGTAGCTGGACTCCAGATGGTTCTCCAACAGATGAAATCCACACTCGAAAAACAAGGGGTTTTGCCACTCTCCTCACTAAACCAAATGTTCGATCCGAATCTCCATGAATCTGTTGGTGAGGAGACGTCCCCCCATCCCCCAGGTACGATTATGCAAGAGCTGGCTCGCGGCTACACACTCCATGGACGCCTTTTGCGCCCTGCGAGGGTCACCATTAGTTCTGGGCCAAGCTCAGAAAAAAAACTAAACGAACTAGTTGACGAAGCCTAAACCACCCCCATCTTTAATACTGAGAGGAAACTTTTATGGGAAAAATTATTGGAATTGATCTTGGAACCACAAACTCCTGTGTCGCTGTCCTAGAGGGCGGAGACACGAAAGTCATTGCGAACTCGGAAGGTGGAAATACAACCCCATCCGTTGCAGGTTTTTCGAATACGGGGGAGAAGCTCGTAGGACAAACCGCAAAACGCCAAGCGGTCACTAATCCTGAAAAAACCATCTTCGAAGCAAAGAGATTGATTGGAAGAAAGTTTAACTCTCGAGAAGTTCAAGAATTCATCAAAGTTGCTCCTTTCAAAATTTTCGAAGCTAAAAATGGAGACGCTTGGGTAAAAGTAGGGGATCGAGAATACTCCCCTCAAGAAATTTCCGCTCTTGTCCTTCAGAAAATGAAAAAGACAGCAGAGGATTACCTGGGTGAACCCGTGACTGAAGCCGTTGTCACAGTCCCTGCTTATTTTAACGATGCTCAAAGACAGGCCACAAAAGATGCAGGAAAAATTGCAGGCCTCGATGGCAAACGCATTATCAACGAACCCACTTCTGCGGCCCTCGCTTACGGCATGGATAAGAAAGGGAAGGATCTGACTGTTGCGGTTTTCGATTTAGGAGGCGGAACTTTTGATATCTCCATCTTAGAAATGGGAGACGGAGTTTTCGAAGTCAAAGCCACCAACGGAGACACTTTCTTGGGTGGAGGCAATTTTGACCAACGAGTCATGGATTGGTTGGCCGATGAGTTCAAAAAAGAAAACGGAATTGATCTCAGAAAAGATAAAATGGCACTGCAGCGCCTCAAAGAAGCCGCTGAAAAAGCAAAGCACGAATTATCTTCTACGACTGAGACCGATATCAATCTGCCATTCATTACTGCAGATGCTTCAGGACCAAAACACCTAAACCTCAAACTCTCTCGCGCAAAACTCGAAGCCCTCGTGTCTGATCTCATTGATAAAATGACGGGCCCTTGTGAGACTTGCATCAAAGACTCTGGGGTTCAAAAAAGTAAAATTGACGAAGTCATCTTAGTGGGCGGAATGACCCGAATGCCCAGGGTTCAACAGAAAGTAAAAGAAATTTTTGGAAAAGAACCCAATAAAAGCGTCAATCCAGACGAAGTAGTAGCAGTCGGAGCGGCAATCCAAGGGGGAGTGCTGAAAGGAGATGTCAAAGACGTTCTTCTTCTCGATGTCACGCCTTTGTCTCTTGGAATCGAAACATTGGGTGGTGTCTTTACAAAATTGATTGAAAAAAATACGACTATCCCTTCAAAA
>JAHFAB010000447.1 GCA_023250795.1 Bacteriovoracaceae bacterium | reverse complement strand
AAGGAATTTCAGAAAGCACAGAAAACTGAGCTTTTAAGTCTTGAACACCGGCTGAAATTTGAAATCAAAGAACTCAAAGCATCTCAGGCACAAAGGCAAAAAGAGTGGGAAATGAAGGAGCGCGAAGCTCGGCACCAGTTTTTCAAGGACAATAAAGAGGGCCCGAAACGGAGGGCTTACGTAAAAGACTTCTTGGATAGAAGAAAAGTACTGTTGAATCTTTTTGCAGACGAAAGAAATCAGCGACTCCACGAACAGGAAGTGCATAAAAAAGCGCTCTTAGAAGACCAAAAACATAAATCTGAAATTTTCCAAAAATCTCTCCAAAACAACGAACGCCCTCCCAAGGAAGTGTGGCCATAGGGCTCAATCAGTAAACTGCTGTATAAGGGACAAGCCAGATGCGAGGGTGAAGTGGAACAATCTTCGTTGTTGCGCGCCCAAGGATGACGCCTAAACTTTTTGGATTTTTTTCAATAAAATGTCGTAAAGCACGATAAGAATAAGGTTTGGGAGTCTCTTCAAAAATAAAGGTGATTGCTACCTGACGTTTTTTAGATTCAAAAATCCATGGAATTTTGGCACCATCCAGACTTCGATAATGGCGCCAATGAGGAGTCGGCTGGAAAAAGCTGATTTGATGCCTGAACTCCTGCGAAAGAGAAAGTGCAAGTAATGGTTCATGAGATGTTTGATCTGTTAGGGTGTATCCACTCGCATGCAACCAGAGGCCTGTGTCTTTCCATTCAATTCGGAGTTTTTTGACTGATTTTTTCCCCAATGCGAGAGGTGGAATCCTGTCAATCAGTGCCAATGTTTCCAAAGCTTGCAATAATCGTTTTGAAATCCCAAAAGAAAGACCAGATTGTTTTGATAAATCTGAGATTGTGACTTCATGCCCCTGCGCCTGAGACAACGCTCTCAGAAAAAGAAGGCTAAGCCTGAAGCTCAAATCTCTCAACCCTCTATGTACCATGGCCACATCCCGAGTGAGAAGTGTCTGAAAATAGGCCTGGAACCATTGGGTTCTTTTTCCACGATCGTGCATAAAACAAGGTATGGGTAATCCTCCACGTTCAGCATGAGTGTGGATCATTTTTTCTGAAACTCGAAAGGTGGGGGAAATTTTTCTGAGATTTTGAAAAAAGGGATTGATCTCATCTTCCCTACACTCCACTAGTTGCTCCAGAAAACGACTTGGGGGGAGATGGTGGATCTCAGAAACTGAAAATGGAAGCAACTCATGAAGGATTACTCTTCCCGTCAATGACTCCTTCACTGCTTCAAGAGCTGTAAAACGCACGGAGCCTGTCAGTAAAAAACGTCCAGGTTCTCTTTTTGTTCCAACTGACGATTTCATTGCGGGGAAAAGCTCTGGAGCTTTTTGAACTTCATCCAGACAAAGCAGTCCCGCTGTTGAAAGAAAAGCCTGGGGCGCCGTTTGAGCAGAAGCTAAAATCGCTTCGTCATCTAGTGAAAAATACTGTCCTCCACGTATTTTACTGATGGTTTCAAGAAGTGTTGTTTTACCGGTTTGTCTGAGGCCAAAAACACCCACGATTGGAGACCAACTCAAATCAGATAAGATTATATTCGTCAGAGTGCGTTTTCTCTTGTGGCCCATCGCTCTAAAGTAACCGATAAAACATGAGCATACAAGCTAAAAATATCGGTTACTTTTTTAATCTAAACAGAGCTAGGGCGCAAGCCCAACATGCTTCTCGATCCGCAACCGTCTCTGCCAAAGACCTTGTAATCCTTCTAGTACGATTTTATTATTTGAATTCTGTTCTAACCCCCTCAAAAATCCCCTTGCTCGATTAACCAACCTCTGATACTACGCGTCATAAGAATTGGACTTAATTTAGAAAGGGAAAAATATGAAATTCACTCGATCAAACGTTTTGGCAACGCTCATGGCAGGACTCCTCCTACTCTCAGGGTTAGCTTCCGCCGATGCAGAAACACAGAGGGATCAGGAAATCCTAAAAGCTTTTCAAGATTTCGAAAAAAACCCTCATGCAATTATGATGGGCCCGTTGCAACGCTGGGATGATCCCTCTTCTCAAGGTAAGGCCATGAAAAAAAATGTACCATCAGAAAAAAAAATAGAGCACAGAGATGGAAAATT
>JAHFAB010000073.1 GCA_023250795.1 Bacteriovoracaceae bacterium | reverse complement strand
GCCTCAGGTCGTGTCTCTAGAGCGGCCAAAATACTGTGGGGATTATGGATTTCTAAGATCATTCAGAATTTCTTCTACGGTTTTTCTAGGGTCTGTTGAATCCAAAACAGGTCTTCCCACAACGATTGCATTGGCCCCTTCCGCGTGTGCTTCTGCCGGGGTCATCACTCTGGCCTGATCTTGCGCAGCAATTCCTTTTGGGCGAATTCCTGGGACGACTAAGAAAAGTTCTGGAAATTTTCCGCGAATGCTTGAGAGTTCATGCGCAGAGCAGACAACGCCGCCTACGCCCCAATCACGGGCGAGAGAGACCCAATTAGAAACTGTTTCTTTGATGGGAAAAGTGTTTTTAGCTGCTCCATGTACCACTTCTTTCCAGCCCGTCTCATCAAACGATGTGAGGACAGAGACGCCTAATACCATGGGCAAAGCTTTAGAGTGAGAGTCGCCCATACTCATAGCAAACTCTTTAGCAATGGCTTGAAACATGGTCTTTCCACCTGCTAGGTGGGCGGTGAACATTTGAACCCCCATGTTGGAAGCTTGTTTTGCCGCTTTAGCTACAGTGTTTGGGATGTCATGGAACTTTAGATCTAAAAAAATCTTTTCTCCCTGCCCAGCAAGTCTTTTCACAAGCTCAGGTCCTGAGGCTAAAAATAACTCAGAACCCACCTTATAAGTGATCGGGAGGCCTTTGAGTTTTCCGATGAGCTCTAGAGCTCGATCGGCTTCCGGGACATCCAATGCTAGAATCAGTTCAGTTTTCATTTTATTAATAACTCTTTGCAAAAATCGCTTTCACTGTTTTCTCAGTTTTCCCACAGACGAGACACCCCGCTGATTCAGAAATCAAACCATAGCTAGAATCCAGTGGCAAGCAACGGATAGTCGCTTTAGTTTCTTCTTTGACTTTAGCTTCACAAACCGGATCTTGGCACCAGGGAGCAGTAAAGAACCCCCCCGGGTTTTCTATTTTCTGTTTGAACTCAGAATAGTTCCCCACCGAATGAGTATTTGCGTCTCTAAAGTCTCTGGCTCGTTTGAGTAGGTCACTTTGCATCGCTGCGAGTGCGCTTGCCACATGCGAAGGAACAGTTGAAATCGGAATAAACTCTTTCTTTCCCTCGTCCCTTCTGGTGATGACCACTTGATTTTTATCTAGATCCCGAGGTCCCACTTCTATCCGAAGGGGGATCCCGATCAGTTCATATTCGTGAAATTTCCAGCCAGGCTGCTTAGTTTCATCTCGATCGATATGAACTCCTATAGAATAGGGAAGAGACATCACAGCATTTGATTCTAAAATGGCCTGAGAAATTTTCTCACAAGTTTCCAATACCAGAGGTTTTGCTGCCTCATTGGATAAAATCGGAACAATCACTACATGAGTAGAGGCTAAACGAGGGGGAAGCACTAAACCCTTGTCGTCAGAGTGAGTCATGATCATTCCGCCGATAAGTCTGGTTGAAACACCCCAGCTGGTTTGATGAACCAGTTTCTGTTTTCCGTCTTTGTCTAAGAAACGAGTTTCAAATGCCTGGGCAAAATTAGAAGAGAGATTATGCGAGGTGCCCGCTTGGAGTGCTTTCTTATCTTGCATCATGGCTTCGATGCAATAAGTGCGTAGTGCACCTGCAAACTTTTCCCTCTCGGACTTTAGTCCCCAATAAACAGGCATTGCTAAAATTTCTTCTGCAAAATCTGCATAAACTCGGAGCATTTGCCTAGTTTCTAGTTCAGCTTCTTCTAAAGTTGCGTGGCAGGTATGCCCCTCTTGCCATAAAAACTCAGTTGTTCTTAGAAAAAGTCGGGTTTTCATTTCCCACCGAACAACATTGGCCCATTGATTGATGAGAAGAGGGAGATCTCTGTAGGATTGTATCCACTTTGCAAACATACTATTGATGATTGTCTCGGACGTTGGTCGGATGACAAATTTTTCTTCGAGTTCTTTGCCTCCAGCATGAGTGACTACGGCACATTGGGGCGCAAAGCCTTCGACATGTTCTGCTTCTTTTTTTAGAAAACTCTCTGGAATCAAAAGAGGGAAGTACGCATTTCTGACTCCCGTTTTTTTTATCCTTAGGTCGAGTTCTTTCTGAAGCATCTCCCAAATAGAATATCCGTTGGGACGAATGACCATGCAGCCTTTAACAGGACTGTAATCAGCAAGCTTGGCTTGGAGGACAATATCTTGATACCATTCGGAAAAATCTTGAGTGCGGGGTGTAATTTTTTCAGCCATATCTTAAAAACCTCTTTGATCTAACTTCATTGAGCTTCGATTCCAAAAAACTTCATTTTCTTGTGGAGATGACTTCTTTCGACGCCTAAGATCGTTGCAGTTTTAGAGACATTCCAACCTTGAGCTTCGAGAGTCTTTACAATGAAATCTTTTTCAAAATTTTGCCTTGCATCTCTGAGGCTTTTTGAAAGTGGGGCGGCCTTTTCCTCTGGATACTGATCCGCATACTCATCTTTCATATGCTCCAAAAGAATTGCTGCTGTGATGGGCTCACCCTCTTCTGTAGGTGAAGTCAGTATCATGATTCTTTCGATGAGGTTCCTCAGTTCTCTGACATTTCCGGGCCAAGAGTATGTAGTCAATACGACCAGAGCTTCTCCTGTTAGTTCCCTAGGTGTTTTTTGATAGGCATTACAAAATTCATGAAAAAAATGTTTTGCCAAGAGGGGGATGTCTTCTTTTCTTTCCCGCAAGGCAGGTACGTGAAAGGGGATGACGTTCAGCCGATAAAACAGGTCTTCTCTAAAAAAGTTTTTTTGAATTTCTACCTTAAGCTCCTTATTAGTAGCTGCAATGATTCGCACATCAACAGAAGTTGTTTCAGACCCGCCCACTCGTTCAAATTTCTGTTCTTGTAAAATTCTCAAAATCTTAGCCTGAGTTTTGAGAGACATGTCCCCAATCTCATCTAAGAAGAGGGTTCCACCATGAGCCAAGTCAAACTTCCCTCTCCGTAATTGAGTGGCACCCGTAAAAGCCCCTTTTTCGTGTCCAAAAAGTTCGCTCTCAATGAGTTCTTCAGGAATTGCCGCACAGTTTACAGTAATAAAGGGTTTGTTGAATCGATTGGAGAGTGCATGAATGCTATGAGCAACCAACTCTTTTCCAGTTCCGTTTTCTCCATTAATCAGAACAGATCCCGTAGTGGGGGCAACACGACGAATCAAATCTTGGATATTCTTCATCGCCAAACTATTTCCAATCAGGAGTTTGTTCTTCTCTACCTGCTTACGAAGAGCCGAGTTTTCTACAGTGAGCTCGTGGATATTACATGCGTTCTGCAGAACGATGAGTAGCCTTTCTAATGAAAGAGGTTTTTCGACAAAGTCAAAGGCCCCCAGTTTAGTTGCTCGGACTGCGGTCTCAATCGTTCCGTGCCCAGACATCATGACTACGGTTTGTCCAGGAGTTTCAGTCTTGATTTGTTTGAGCGTCTCAAGTCCGTCTTTATCTGGCATCCAAATATCGAGCAAGACGACATCAAAAACATTTTTTCGGATGCACTCTAATCCCTCATCTCCAGAGGATGCACAGGAAACACTAAACCCTTCATCTTTGAGGGCTCCAGTGAGCGATTTTCGAATCGAAACTTCGTCATCAATGATCAAGATTGAGCGAGACATTTTGTACATTCCTTATTGGACTTTCTTGAGTTTTATGCCGTGTTCGAGTGGGGAGTTCAATCAAAAACTCTGTTCCCTCACCCATATCAGAGTGGACCCGAATAAATCCATCATGATCGTTGATAATGCGCTTCACTATAGCCAGTCCTAGGCCTGTTCCATCCGTTTTTGTAGAAAAATAGGGTTCAAACACCCTCGTTCTCGTTTCCTCAGGCATACCAGGACCGTTGTCCTTGACAGTGATAACGGCCATTTCAAGTTGTTCATGATAGCGAGATTCCACTCTAACTTGCCGGATTTTACCCAATGGAAGAAGTGAAAGCGCAGATACTGCATTATCAAGAAGGTTAATGATGACTCGCTTAATCTGATCGCGGTCAAACTCAAACGGGGGTAGTTTTGCTTCCATTTCGAATGCAAATTGAATAGTCGAGTGCCCTTGCCGAAAAAGTGTGATCACTTCCCCGATGGCCTTGTTCAAGTCGTGCAGTGCTGGAGAGGCGGCAGGGAATCTGGCAAAACTTGAAAACTCATTGACCATTTCTTTCATTTCATCCGTGTGTTTAATGATTGTCTCAGTGCACTCTTGAAGCAGGGCTCCATCTCGACCTTTATAGTTGCTCATCTGCCGTTGGAGTCTTTGAGCGGAAAGTTTGATGGGAGTGAGGGGGTTTTTAATTTCATGTGCAATTCTGCGGGCTACTTCTCTCCACGCCATCTCACGTTGAGCTTTACTGAGTCTTTCTCTATTTTCTCTCAAATCGTGAGTCATTTTATTAAACGATTCGACTAAAACAGAGATTTCATCATGCCCTGCCCCAGAGATGGAAACATCTAAGTTTCCCGCTCCCACTTCTTGTGCGCCATACACCAGTCTTTCAAGCGGGATTGTCAATTCCTTGGCCATGTAAAGTCCAACCCAAATAGCCACGAAAATAATTACGAGTGTAATCATGACTAAAATCAAGAGATAAATGGTTTTCATTGGATATTTGAGTGGATTAATATCTTTATAGTCGTCTGAGACATTGGCAATTTCATCGACTTTATTGACCAAACTGACAGGAATATAAGAATCCACCGTTACTACACCTTGGATTTCACCATGAACAAAAGGGATTGGTACCAGGCAACGAATGAGGTCACCACTGCCAATGTGTTGTATGAGGGTTTGTTTCTCTCCTGCAAAAGCTTTTTCTAAGACATCCAAGGAGAGGCGTGGAAAATGATCGGGTAGATCACTTCCTTTGGTTCTCTTCGAAATCAGTCGGTCACCATACGGGTCATGATAATATTCGGCTGCGTCCAAAGACAGAAGTTCTCTTTGATTTTCCAGATAAGTTTCGATCCAAGCTGGGATTTTACTGAGATTGTTTTTAGCTCTGAGCTGTTTAGAGGGTTTAATAAGTTGATGTCCAATGCCTTTTGAGAGGTTTTCAGCAAAGTGCATGGCTGTCGCCTCAGTGTTTCTGTAATAGGTTTGAGTGATTTCTAGAGCCATGTCGAATGTATTTTGAATCTTAAGAGAGAACCACTTATCAAAACTGGAGTTGATGTAGAGTGCTGAAATTACAAACAAAACAAGAGTTGGGATGATCGAAAGAGCCAAGAAAGTAATAACTAGTTTGGTTTTAAGCTTAGTGCCAAAAATTTTTCTTCGTCTTTCTATGAAGAGCTTTCCAATATTTCTGAAGACGAGCCAAACCAGTGCAATGAGGATGACTAAGTTGACGTTCAGCAGTCCAAAAAAGAAAATCGAGTTTGCAAATGGGAGGGTGCTGGAGAGTTTTGTTAGACGAAATTCAGAAAAAGTGAGGATACCCAAGAAAATACTGAGAAGAGCGATCGTGATGAGCTCTAATTTTCTTTTTCTCCGTTCTTTCAAATCCAGTGAATCACGCGAGTTTTGGGACGGAAGCATAACTCTATTCATGCCGTAGTGGAGATGATCATGCAAGAGGAGAAGCTTATTCCTGCTATGCTCTTTTTACGTGACTGGGACCTTCTTTTTTTAAGTCTTAAAATTCCTACTCAATCTATTAATAACTGACCAATAACAAAAAAATGAAAATAATTATTTTCTTCTCTTGATCTCATCTCGAATCAATGTAACATCAAGAGTAAGTGTTGAAGTAAATGAACACTTATAACGGAGGAAAATAGCAATGGCAAAAAAGAAAGCCAGTAAGAAAAAAGGCAAAAAGAAAACATCAAAAAAGAAAAAGAAGTAATTTTTCTCAATTGTTTTCACAAAAGCCCTGGGTTTTCCCGGGGCTTTTGTGTTTTTAAGGGTTTGAAAATTTTAGGTGATTTTAGAAATCTTTTGTAAAATTCTTTTAGGAAATTGCGGACCTTGGTAAATCCAGCCTGTATAAATCTCAATTAAGTCAGCCCCTGCTTTCAGTCTCGACAGCGCTTCATCTTCGTTGAAAACACCTCCAACAGATAAAACCGGCTTCTCAGTCACTTTTTTTGCTTCGATCAATCGTTTTTTGGAGAGTTCAGACAAAGGTTTTCCACTCCATCCCCCCGAAAGGGTGTTTTTCCAAGTTCCAAAGCTCGTATTGGTCAATATCCAGCCGTCAATTCCCCAACTTTCAGCTTTTTGGATCGTTTCAGACAAATGACTGCTCTCTATTTCAGGCGAAAGCTTAAGAAGAAGTGGGGGGCGCTTGGACCAGCTGGAAATTTTAGCATTTGTTTCTAGTATAATGGGGCGCAGGTTTTCTAAATTCTGGAGGGATCTGAGCCCTGGTGTATTTGGAGAACTTACATTGATGACTAAGTAATCTGCCAAACCCTCAAAAGAACTCACCGCTCTCACATAGTCTTGCGCCGCGTTCTCAAGTGGGGTGTCTTTGTTTTTTCCCACGTTTACTCCCACCCTAAAGTTTTCGGGGAGCATAGGTTTTACTTTGGATAGGCGTTTAGCAATCAAAGTGGCACCCACATTGTTAAAACCCAGGCGGTTGAACAGAGCAAGTTCATTTGGGTTTCTAAAAATTCTCGGACGGTCGTTACCAGGTTGTGGAAGGGGAGTGATAGTCCCGATTTCGGCAAATCCAAATCCGAGTGCGGGAAGTCCTTCGAGAATTTCAGCATTTTTATCAAAGCCTGAGGCAAGTCCCAGGCGAGAAAGGAAAGGAATTCCAAAAACCTGTGGCAGAGACTGTGCGGAGGGTGTGGGTATACAGCCCGAAACAATATGAAGGGGAAGGTGATTGAGGCGAATGCCTAGTTTAATTAAAAAAAAGGTGATCTGGTGCGCTGTTTCCGCATCGAATCTGAACAAAATCCACCTAAGGAGTGGCCAAAAAATTTTAGAGATCATTTTACACTTTTTAAAGTTACACGTTTTAAAGATTGCATAAAAAATCCATCACTAGGCCCAGGGCCCAGGTATCCTCCTGCTATGGGTTCGAATTCAGGGTGAGATTCTAAAAACTTTTGAATCTGATCTAGCGTTTCCTCTTTTCTAAAAGTGCAAACACCATAGACGAGATGCCCCCCTGGTTTAACCAGGGGTGAATAAAGTTCGAGGAGACGAGCTTGAAGAACAGGCATTTTTTCTAGGTTTTCTGGAGTTTGCCTCCATTTAATATCCGGATTTCTCCTTAGCACTCCCCAACCACTGCAGGGAGCATCCACCAAGACACGATCTGCACTCAGGTGAAACTTGGAGAGAAAGACTTCTTCTTGACCCTCGATCAGAGGAGTGGACTGAATATTATTGAACCCCGCACGAGTGGCGCGTTGTCTTAAGGAGAGGAGTTTTCGAGCAGAGAGATCATAAGCATAGATTCTTCCTTTTCCTCTGAGTGCATCTGCTATTGCGAGAGTTTTTCCGCCTGCGCCAGCGCAAGCGTCAATCACTGTAAAAAGGGGAGATTCTGTTGGAAGATCAATAGAAGAGGAGCTACTAGCAGAGCCAGGGGTTTTCTGAAGAAGTTTACCGAAGAGCTCTGGCCAAATCGCAAAAAATGCCATGATCTGTGAGCCTTCGTCCTGAATTTCAAACCCCCCCTGCCTGAACAGATCTAACCCCAGAATAGGCGCATAACTTGAGAGCTGTATTCCCAGGGGAGAGAGCTCAGCTTTTGAAACTTTGACAGATACTTTTGTTTTCAGTTCTTTCAGAACTTTTTCGACTCCCATTTTTCGATAAACTCTCAAATTGAGCGGAGGATCCATGCCCAGAGTTTTTACGAGAGATTGCGTCTGCGTTGTGCCCCACTCTTGTTCCCACACTTTTAAGAGTCGTGGCGGAAAATCTTCTGAAATAGAAGATGCTCGCACCCCCCCTTGTTGGAGCGCTTCATAAAGCCTCTCAGCAATGAGTTTAGCGGGTATCCATTGTCGCAAC
>JAHFAB010000072.1 GCA_023250795.1 Bacteriovoracaceae bacterium | reverse complement strand
ACTTTTTCTGGTTGCTAGCGAACTAGATTTGTACAACCTCTTTTTGTAAGTAGATTTAATAATTCCTAATAAAATAGATCGTAGTCCATAACAAATCATCATCGTTAATATCTAATTAACTTAGTTTACATTGAGCGACAAAAGCTATAGGAACACAAAATGATTCTAATAGTTGCAGGATTGCTTATGTCAACAGGGACTCTAGCCGCACCATCCACGGGAGATGTACGCTGGTTTTTAAATGCTGCTAAATACGAAAGTGCCAGGGGATTTGTTGCCACGGTCTTCAAGAACGGCGTCTTATCGCTTACTGATCTCGACTCGGATCAGCTGGATCGTTTTGATTCGGTCTTTGTGCCAGGAGGCCACGCGACGATGGAGCAGTATCCAACCAATGCAGCTATGGGACGCATCTTGCTCTATTTTCACCAAAACGCTAAACCCACGGCATTAATATGCCACGGTCCGGCTGCACTCATTGGAGCTATCTGATTACCTGAGCGTACATTCGAGTGCAATCTATTCAGACGTGTCTCTGCCCGGTCTCAAAGAGAGATTCAGTGTTTCTGTTGCCATGTGAAAGTTTCCTACCCGGGTAGAGCAGAGTATGGAACCACTTATGAGCCAGCAATCTTAGTTAGAGCCGTAGTTGGTGCTAAAACAGCTATTGAAGTTTTAGAAAATTAGGAAAAAATCATTGCACAAAATGAAAAAATTCACCAACAAAATCAAGAGATTTTAAAACTTCTTCAATCAAAGAAAGAGTAAGTTAGCTGGTAGTTTACAACTCATCACCTCCATCAACAGGAGACCGGTGAGCTGGATCGTGACCGATTAGCAAATCTCCATAGGCCTTCGAAGGGATTAAATCCTGTCCTTTAGCAGACCAGCCTTAGCAATCTTCTTTACTTCGCCAATCTCCAGAAGCTCATTATTGACATACATGTGAATCACGGAGGCAATTAATGTTTGATAACCCATTCCACGCTTCTGTGCTCGATGCCTTATTGCTTCCATGTCGGCCGGCTCAATTCTGATGTTGGTCCGGGCATCCTTGGTCTGCCTAGACTCTACTCCGGCACGCGCTGCTGTCTCAAGTTTTGCCTTCATCTCAGCAGCGGCTTTACCGTGCAAGGGCTTAAATTCACCTCGATCAATGGCACCCTGAATTTCCTTCTCTTCATCATCCAGAACAACGCCTGGCTTTTGTTTGATTTTCATACTCGCTCCTTTTCGACTGGATAGGCCGTCCTCAGAAATACCATGGCAACTGTAGGGACCGATGGAACTGCCCAGAGTTGGCCATCAATTTCAACTACAATAACTACATGTCCTTTATGGATTTTAGTTTTACCCTTGTATGGCATCAAACTGAGAATACCTCCTTCAGAGATTGCTTACTCGATCTGCTCGAAACTAATCCCGCGCTCTGATTTGAGCTTCTCATTTTTCTCCGGTTTCCAACCAAATCTCATAATGCAATTATATGCCTGTTGTTTGCCTGATGTCAACATGTCCTAAGGGTTCGATTTTGTGTTGTAATTATGAGCTTTTTATTCAAAGTGGGGTTTCAGTTTGTAAGCGCGAGTGGAGTCACTGGCTCCTAGATTTCCATTTACCCATCTGTCATTAAAAGCACAATTAGTTTGGTGATTTCAACCAACGCAGTTCTCGCAGTAGGCCCTGTCCCCACAATAAGGGAGATGTTGTTATTCGAACTTCACATGGTTGAAGTAAAGCAAGTGTAATGATTTAATTTCTCTGGGTACCAGTGAACTAAACCGGGATAATCTATGATCTGAGAGGATAACAAAGTGTCCATTTCAGGTTGAAATTGTGGTAAGAATTGCTCATGAAGCGCTTAGTTTTAATCTCTGCGATGCTTTGGCTCGTTACGCCCTTTGCCTTAGCCAAAGATATCAATGAAAAAAAACTTGTTCGGGGAGATATGATGGAGCTGGATCGAGCTTTCGTCAAATTATCAAAGGCGGACGGTGATGTCGCAGAAGACTTGGACATAATGATTGGAAAAACAATTACAACAAACACTCTTAATTTTTTAAGAGCCTATAAAAAACACAAGGGCACTGTAAAACGCTTGGACGCTCTAGTAGGTAACTTTGGTCCAGAATATATTGACGATTTTCCTCGCCAATCCGAAGAGGCACGCAAACGTATTAAAGCGCTCAAAGCAGTTCACGATCAAAAATTAATATCGCTAGCATCGGAGTGCATTAAGGAGCTTGAGAGGGAGCTTGGAGTTGCAGATCACTAGCTATTTCTGGCACCGGTGTACGTCGTTAGTGAAAAAGATTGCAAAGGCAGACCATTTAAACTGTTTTTTCCATCTTAATTGCCGTACCTTCTCTTTGAAATTCCTGATATCCAAGATTCAAATAGCAATGCATAGCCGTGGGATTGTAGTCCCTTACTGTCAGCGCGAGTCTTTGGATACCTTCTACTTTGCGAACTAATGCCTCAAGTTCACTCACGATCATTTTTCCAATGCCTTTATTTCGCTGCTCTGGAACAACATAGATAAAACTAACCCATAGAGTGTCTTGTCTTTCTCTTTTAAGAAGGGCGCCATGTCCAATCATTTTTAGAGGCTGATTTACATTTGAAAACAAATAAGACCTATTGAGAGAATGGCTATTCATAAACATTTTCCACTCTTCTGGATCAAAAGGAAACTTGGCTTTAGGATAAACTAGAAAAAGATCTTCTCGGTCTGTAAACAAATCTGCTAAAGGGAGTGGGTCAAATGGAAAATTTTCTTGGACAATAAGAGAAACAGATTTCTCAGGAGAACAACTTTGTACTGAGCACATCTCTACTGACTAATAAATTTTTGGCTGTCCTGTCAATAGAGTTTGGACAAAGGAAATGGGCTAAGAATACATTTGTGCTTAGATCGGAAAGCAAGCAGAAAATACGTTCTATTGACATAGGTCTAAAACCGACCTATTATCAGGTTAAGATGTCTTGGACAGTGCAATGGAAACGCAGGTTAGAAAAACAGCTCGGCGAACTCCCAGAACAGATTCAAATTGCTTTTAGGGCATTGGTTCATGAAATCCAACGAGGTTTATTATGTCGGTACCCATGAAAAAGCACCTTACTGAAACCATTACAGTAGGGCAGGAGTGCTTTTATATACCTAGAAAAACTGCAAAGGCTGTTCTTGTTTTATTGAAAAGCACGATTGGTACTGATGATCAGACCATTCTCTCTGATGAGTCTGAGACAATCCATAAACTAGATGCTAAGTACACTCGTGCTGGCTCTTGTTTACAAGGTGCGCGCATTAAGGAGGGGTTAAGTCAGGTTGATTTTGCTGCAAAGCTCGGGATCAGTCAGAGCAACCTCTCAAAGATGGAACATGGAAAACGCCCCATTGGTAAAGCTATGGCTAAACGGATTGCTAAGATTTTGAAAGTAGACTATCGCATACTTCTGTAAAAAAAATTTAGTACCGGTTGGGCAAATAAGTTGTTCTTGCAATATGTCCAAGTAATGTGTATATTATACACATGTCTCCGGTGATTTTCACTTTCGAATCTTTGAAGTTTAAAGTTAATGTAAATGACCAAGGCCTATCATGAAAAAAATTAAGACTGGGAATATAGAGATTAGTCCTGATGAGTTTAATCCAAGACGCGGAAAGTTTCGGGTGAATATGTTCGTTGACTTAGATGTGGTGGATGAGATTCGTAGGTGTGCAGCGAAAAGATACGTTCCATACCAGACGCTGATCAATCAAAAACTTCGTGAAATTTTTATGAACGAAGTAACCCTTGAAGATCGTGTTGAAAGGATAGAAAAGCTGCTTCAGAAAAAACGGGCATAATCCCCAGATTTTCATTCACCCACCTGTCATTTAAAGCACTATTATTCGAACTTCACATGGCTGAAGTAAATCAAGCGTTATAATTTAATTTCTCTGGTTACTATTACAAATTAGATTTGGACAATCTATGATCTGAGAGGTTGATTTTCTAGACAATAAAGAACTGCTGAGGTTAAAATCCAAACATTGGGGGGGTAATGAAAAATCAAATAATCCTGTGTTTTTCTTTGTTGGCACTTTCGAATATTGCATCTGCGTCTGAATCGATGGCTATTTTTTCTCAGCCCAATCAAACTATAGTCGTTATTAATGAAATGCAAAGTGAGTTTAAACTAAAAGAATTAATTGATGCATTTGGTAGCAAAGATCAAATAAATATAACCTCCAACAATGGTGACATATCGTTGCAATGTAAGACAGCTTCAGGTGCAGCCTCATGTACCGTTAAACTGAAGAAATCATCAGAAGTTGAAATTTCAGGGCAACAAACTTTTGTCTATTCTGAGTCTATAAACACAACAGGATTCAGAGTAAAGAATGTTTATTCTCAAATATTTCAAAACCCTCAAGGCGATAAATTTAACCTATTTGTAGGTTTCTTCCAGCTTGTTGTCCAGGCAGACAAGAAATAACAAGATTTTCATTCACCCATCTGTCATTAAACCACAATAAACTTAGTGATTTCCTCCAACGCAGTTCTCCAAGGCAAAACTTCAATGAAGTCCTCGCAGTAGGCTTTGTCTCCACAATAAAGTAGAATAGATCGGTGTTTCTTCTTGTAGAAATCAGCGAACCCTCTTAAGCCAGAAAAATCTGTTGTTGAAAGTTTTCTGCCTGATTTAATCTCCAGGCTAATTAAACTCCCGTTGCATTCGATGAGAAGATCCACTTCACTACCGGCTTCGGTTCTGTAGGTAGAAAGTCTTGCAGGTTCTCCAAAAGTAAGATTCGCTGTTATGATCTGGTTCACAATAAAGTGTTCAAAAAGGAAGCCCTTTCTATCCTCAGACAGCGTAAAATTCTTTAGTAGACCATTTAGAACTCCGTTATCGAAAAAATAAAATTTAGGGTGTTGGACTAATCTTCTGGTTTCATTTTTCTCCGTGACAATTCCGGGTAGAGTACCGAACATCAGGCATTCATCAAGAGAAAGTGTTTTACCTATCTCTTGAACAAGGAGGGGGCCAAGCTGATAGCTGATAAGGCGACCTGGTACATAGTGTCCAAATATACACGTAATTTGGACACAAAGTAAATATGTCGAACTTCACATGGCTGAAGTAAATCAAGTGTTATGATTTAATTTCTCTGGTTACTATTACAAGACCGACAACGCTTCAATCACAGAAACTCAACCAGTGGTGCCAACAAAATGCGAGGATGTAGTAATCGCATTTCCTTTCCAGGATGCAATACAAGAACGCGAGAGTTTTCATAAGCACGGATAAAGCTTCCTGCAGACCCTAGGGCACTTTGAGCATCTTGTGCGTCCCTAATTGGCAGAACACCCAGTACACCGGTTCGAGTACGAATCCCTAGTGGTACAACAGCGCCACCCCGTGTACGAAAATGAAAAATCTCACTTTTTTCCCCCAAGATATAACCAAATTGGGCACGGATTTGCGTAAAGCAAAGGTGTGCTAAAAGACTCGTATCATCCGAACGAACGCCCCTGAACCAGTTCGCCTCAGCAATATCTTCAAAAAAGACAATATGCCCTTTTCTCCCACCTTCGATTGGGAATAGTCGAATTAAAAAAACTGCCTCAAGGGCAAACAGAAGTTTTTTTAGAGTGGGAGCGGATATACCCGTATTTTTTTGCAGATCCGTATAATCTAAAGGCTTGCCCTGCAATTCAGAAAGTCTTCTACAAAGTTGTTCAATTTGAGAAAGAGGCAGGTTTGTTTTTTGAACTAATCTCAAATCTCGATCCAAAACCGTGTGGACCTGATCACGAAGACGTAAGTCACGAAGCTTCTCATCATTTACAAAACAAATCCCAGGTAGTCCACCCAGTATCTTGTAATTGTTCATCACTTTGGTCCAATAAGTAAACTCATTGTTTTTCAATGTTGGTTTTTCGTTTGAAAAAAACTCTAATGAACTCACGTTCATTGCTTTTCTACAGGCAGAAGACAAGGGTTTGTGTTCTATTTCCTGCATTGTAAGGGGATAAAGCTCTAAGTTTATAACTCTACCGGTGAGGGATTCTCGAATGGCTTTTCGACTTGTAAAACGAACAGAACCGCTCAATATAAACTGTCCTCGTTGTTTATTTATTCGTACGTGTTCTTTCAGTGCTGGAAATAACTCTGGTGCAAGTTGACATTCGTCAATTGCGACAAGGTGACCTTGTCGTTTATTTAAATATTTTTTGGCATTTGCCTGAGCAGATTCTAGTTCAGAAGCATCATCCAAAGTATGATAAGTCTTACAGATCTGTTCCAACAGTGTTGTTTTTCCAACCTGGCGATGACCTAAAACCCCAACTAAAGAGCTAAATCGACTGACCGTTTCAAATACCCCCTCTAAATAACGTTTTCTCAAGTGTGCCATTTGTTTTCAATAATAGCAGGACCTGTCTTTTTTGAAAAGGACTTTCAATAATAGCAGGACCTGTCTTTTTTGTAATTTTTAGCCAAGGCGGCAACTAATTCCCAGACATTTCTAATCTGCCCGCCCATAAATGTTCTAAAAATTCAGCAACCGGGAAAATTTCGATATTATCCTCTGTTTTTCTGAATTCTTTTTCCAAAGTAACCACGATTCTGCGTTTTAGAAGATTTTCCTCACCTAGAGCCCGTAATCCTGTGAGATCTCGGTCTGGCACAAATTTTTTTGCTTTCACTTCGATTCCGATTTTGTCTAAAAAAACGAAATCGACCTCCATTTTACTTTGACTGCGCCAATAACAAAGTTCATGTTCTGACAGGTGATAATCAAGATAAGCCTGCAACTCTAAAAAAATCAAATGTTCAAAAGATTTTCCAAACTCTGGTGTCCCGGGCACTATATCAAATCGGCGAGTCAAGCTATTAACTACACCAGGATCAAAAAAATAGAACTTTGATGCTGCAACTGGTTTTCTCTTTTTACTTTTTTGAAAACAATTCACCAACCGCCCTACTAAGGTATCTTGTAAGATTAAAAAATGATCATGGATTGTGCGTGGCGGGATCCCGCAGTCACTTCCTACTTGAGTAAAGTTAATGGTTTCAGCGTTACAAAGACCTGCTACTTCCAAAAAACGGGAAAAATTTTCAATGGACCTAGAAAGTCCTTCAGCCTGTATTTCTTCTTTAAGATAAGTGCCTACGTAGACTGATAAATCCTGTCTATAACTAGGTGTATCAATAATAGCTGGCAAAGCCCCGCGCTGAATGCGATCCAGAATTCGAGGATTTCCTTCTAATTCTGGATAAACAAGAGGATGCATGAAATGGACTAATGCCCTTCCGGCCAATAAGTTAGCTTGGCCTCGTTTTAATTTTCTTGCACTACTTCCGGTTAAAATAAATCTAAGACTTTTATTTCGATCAACAAGGGCTTGAACCTCATCTAATAGGGCAGGAAGTTTTTGCACTTCATCAATAATGACCAATTTTTCATGTTCTTTTAAACGCTGCCTCAGGAGCTCTGGATGAGCTGAGTATTCCCTAAATGTATCAGCTTCTAGTAAATTTAGAAAACGTGCCTTGGGAAAGCTTTGTTGTAAAAAAGTTGTTTTGCCGGTTTGTCTTGGCCCAAATAAAAACAATGATTTCCGACGAAGAGACTGAGAAATATCTAAAAACCTGTTATAATTCATATGCTTATCCTAATAACTCTAGTTATAATTCCCAGTATTTTCCCTGAGAAAATGGTGACTCAACCACCATTTTAGATCTAATTTGGTGGTTCTGCCACTGTTTTCTCAAATGTGCAGGATTTCCTGGCAACCAGGCAGTTAGGGACTGCCTCCTGGGTTCTGCATCAGTCGATACAGGCAAGCCGCAACTGGGTCTGATCCCTGGAGTTGCTCAGTGTATCCACAAAGATCTAGAATGAGTTGAACCTCTCTGAGCGAGCCAAGCGAAGTGGCATAGAACTTTTTTCTATCCCTTCGTGTTGGTTTCGCTGAACCCTCGACAAGGTTCAATACTACACTCAAAAGCGCCCGGTCAAACTGATCTTTG
>JAHFAB010000446.1 GCA_023250795.1 Bacteriovoracaceae bacterium | reverse complement strand
TCTAAAAGGTTTTTGCTGTTCACTTTTAGGGTGAGTGCATGCCAGACTTAGACCCATGGGGATGAGAATTAGACTAAGTATGGGGTGCGTTATCCTATTAACCACTTCACTGTCCTTTGCAAATTTCTTAGAAAATCCAGATTTACAGACATCTCATGTGCGGACTATCATGCCTCCACTCAAATTTGAAGTGGATGGAAAACTCACAAAAAATCTCAAGTTCTGGATTAACATTTACACTCAGTACAGTACTTACCAGGGTCTGATTCACGATGCAAAGTACATTGATCATGTCTATGAAGTATTAGATTTGAAAACTTTTGAAAAACGTCCAGAAAAGGCGGTACGTGAAGCTAAGAAAAAATGGAAAGCGGTACTGCTCTCTCTTCATAGAAAACTAGATCACCAGAAAAATTTGACACCAGAAAATCTCACTGACGACGAGCGCCACGTTTTTCAGCTCTTTGCTGACATACACGAAACAAATAAGTTCTTAAACGCAGCACATAGAAAACGTCTCAGATTTCAATTGGGTCAGAAAGATCGCTTTTTAGATGGGCTCTATCAGTCTGGAAAATATTTGCCGATGATGGAAGAAATTTTCAAAAAAGAGGGTCTTCCAGTTGAACTGACCCGGCTCCCTTTTGTAGAGAGTAGCTTTAATTTGAAAGCACGTTCCAAAGTAGGGGCCAGCGGGATTTGGCAATTTATGCGCTCAACTGGAAAGCTTTTTCTGAAAATTAATGATATTTTAGATGAGAGAAATGACCCTGTCCGGGCTACGGAGGCTGCAGCACGATTGCTGAGAATGAACTACGAGTCGCTCAAAGCGTGGCCTTTGGCAGTGACCGCTTACAACCATGGTCGTAAAGGGATGATGAAGGCTGTTTTGAGGGTGGGGTCTGATGACTTAGATGAAATTGTAAAAGAGTATAGAAGTAGAAAATTTGGATTTGCCAGCAGTAATTTTTTTACTGAACTTCTGGCGGCAATCGAAGTAGAAAAGAATTTTGAAAAATATTTTGGGAAAGTCGTGCGTGCTGAGCCCGTTTTGTTTGTGGAAGTGGAGATTCCAGATTCAATCAAGCTGCCCGAACTGGCACATTATATGAACTTAGATTTAGCTAAGCTCAAAGAGTTAAATCCAGGATTTTCTGAGTCGGTTTTTTCTGGGAAAAAAAAATTTCCTGCCGGTTATCGTCTTCGTATGTCTTTAGATGGAAAAACTGATCCAGAAATAGTTTTAAAAATGTTTCAGGCTGGATATTCTCAAATTCCCAAAGATCATAAAGCAAAAGGACAAAGGAAGGTCGGTTATGGTAGAGGTGTATCCTCTAAGAGGGACTAACGATGTTTGTAGTGGGTATTGCAGGAGGATCAGGATCAGGGAAAACTACCTTTGCTAAAAAGGTTTTGCAGAGGGTGGAGCCTTTTAAGGAAGTGGGGATCCTCCACCAAGATTCATATTACCTACCTTCGCCTCCTCCAAATTTGAGAGTTCACGGAGAATCTAACTTTGACCATCCCGACGCGTTTGATTGGCCCTTACTTAGAGATCATTTGATGAAGTTAAAAACGGGACAATCAGTCGATGTCCCTGTTTACGATTATAAAATCAGTCGGAGGACAGCTGAAACAGTCACCATGGGACCGTGCAAGGCTGTTTTGATGGAGGGGATTTTTGCTCTGTGGGACGTTATTATTAGAGATTACTTTGACATTAAGATTTTTTTACATGTCGAGGCGGATATTCGCTTCATTCGGCGCTTACATCGAGATGTTCGAGAAAGAGGGAGAACCTTAGATGGGATTATTCGGCAATATTATGATACGGTTCGGCCGATGCATCATGAATTTCTAGATCCCACACGCCAGTATGCCGACATTATCGTAGGTGAGGAGACCGATATTGCAGCTGATATACTCGGAGCCAAGATCTTACAGCTTTTGAAATCAGACCACGAGGGGCTTTTCTCTTGAGTAATCCCTCTTTACGCATCCTTCCTTTAGGAGGTTTAGGTGAAATAGGGATGAACTGTATGATTTTCGAGTCCGCAGAAGAAATCATCGTGGTGGACTGCGGGATTTTATTTTCAGACCTTGATCATTTTGGTGTCGAGTTTGTTATTCCAGATTTTACTTA
>JAHFAB010000071.1 GCA_023250795.1 Bacteriovoracaceae bacterium | reverse complement strand
CTTGATGATCAGTTACATTCAGCCGTTTGAGGACGGCAATAAACGCACCAGCCGTTTGATTGCCAATGCAGTCTTATTAACGGCTGGAGCTTTCCTAATGTCATTTCGGAGTGTGAACGAGACAGATTATAAGAAGGCGATCATCCTTTTTTATGAACAAAACAATCTCACAGCCTTTAAAAATATTTTCTTAGATCAGGCTAGATTTTCGGTTGAAAATTATTTTAGTCCGTAAACTGATTAACCCCGTAAAGAAAGAAGACTAACGCAGTGATCCTTGTCGCATTTCGTTTCAGCTGTTAATTAAACAAAAATAGGCGGGGGATCACATCTATGAAATCGTACGGCATGATCACGGGTTTCTTTTTAGTTCTGGGTTTATTTTCGTCCGCCGCGTTTGCGGGTGAAATGACGCTCAAAGTTATCTCTTATAACATCCACGGCATCCCTTTTGGTGTGGATCAGAGCCGTTATCAAGATATTGGTCGTGCGTTGCATGCGCGTAGAGATGCTGGGGATGCGCCGCAGATTGTGACGATACAAGAGGCTTTTCATTCTAGGACAGCTGAACTTGTGCAAGAAGCCGGTTACCCCTACGTTCAAAAAGGTCCTGGCAACCAGGGTTTAAAATGGGGTTCTGGACTTTATATTCTGAGTGATTTTCCCATTCTCGCGACCGACTCCCTGGTCTACAAAGATTGTGTAAGCTGGGACTGTCGGGTGAGAAAGGGTGCCTTGCATGTTCGGGTTCAGGTACCTGGACTTCCACAGCCGCTTGAAATATATGACACGCATCTCAATTCTGATCCCGACACAGATCCAGCAACGACATTCGAAGAGACTGAGCGCGTGCGTGAAAAACAAGTAATGGATTTGTCCCAGTTTATTTGGGATACAAAGATCAGTCAGGCGCCGGCTATTTTCCCTGGGGATTTTAATTTTCAACCCTCTCTGTTGAGTTATCTTCTCTTTGCTTCGGGTTCTTCTATGGCGAACGCAGTTGAGCGTTGTGCGCAAACCAGGCTTTGCACTGGGGATCCCAACCCCGGAGAGGAGTGGGCTCAGGCGATTGATCACCAATTTTACCGCTCTGGAGTGAGCCCGGAAGTGAGTCTCGAACCCATCCATTTTGAATTAATCTTCAAAACCCCCGTAAATGGCCGTCTTTTATCAGACCACTTTGGGCTTGAGATACATTACCGCGTTCGATACTAATTGTTAATAAAAGTTAACTCAAATAATTTTTAATTATACAGTGAATTTTTCTTACATAATGGCCTAAAACGGCTGAAAATCTTGTAAAAAGCCCCCTCTTATAAGATGATCTAATTAGTCAGGTAATGATTCGGGGTATATCGGGGTTTTACAAAGAAAAGGTAGGGTACAGAAAATGGAATCGATTCTCACACACGCTGATATCTTCTTACATGTAGGTTGTTCCGCAATTCTTGCTGTGTTTTCCATGCTTTTTTTCAGAGGAGCACAAAGGCAAAAAGCACTGACCCTGACTTTTATTTTCGTCATGTCCATCGGGGTTGGCAAAGAAGCTTATGATGCTTTTTTCTCTAACAATCCGGACGATATTTTCTCGATCAAAGACCTTGTTTCTGACTACGCAGGTGTTGCCTTAGGCGTCCTCACGATGTCTTAGTACAGGCGCGGAGATTGATTGCCTTCTTGTTCAAATTCAATTAGATTTACTGCTCTCTTAAAGTCCCTATCGTCTAGAGGCCTAGGACGACGCCCTCTCACGGCGTAAACCCGGATTCGAATTCCGGTAGGGACGCCAAATTTCAACTGGACATCGTACCCGAAAAAAAGGTGGCATAAATGATTGAACTAAAATCCTTGGGAAAAAAGTATGGTGATTTTCAGGCCGTGAATAACCTGAACCTATCTGTGAAAGCAGGGGAAATGTTCGGATTCCTTGGGCCGAACGGAGCTGGAAAAACCACGACCATCAGGATGTTGATGGGGATTCTCGTTCCATCTACTGGGTCCGTGACGATCGATACAAAAGACGCATTCAAAGATCGAGTTGATGTTAATAAAGTCATTGGCTACCTACCAGACGCACCCATTTTCTATGATTTTTTGAAAGGCAGAGAAATTCTTCAGTTCGTGGGAGAAATGCACGGTCAATCGGCAGCGGCTGCAAAACAAAATGCAACTCGTCTTCTCAATGAGTTTGGACTCGCTGATGCAAGCGAGGAATTTGCCGCCAATTACTCTATGGGAATGAAAAAGAAGTTGGGGCTTGCTTGCGCCCTCATTCACCAACCCAAAATCTTGATCCTTGATGAGCCAACCAATGGCCTCGACCCCAGGGCTTCAAGAGAAGTACAAAATCATTTGCAACAATTTGTTCAATCGGGTGGCACAATCTTTCTTTCAACTCACCTTTTAGATATGGCCCAACGCCTTTGTAACCGTGTGGGTGTCATCAACAAAGGCCAGTTAGTCGCTTTCGGCACAATCGACGAGATTCGCAACGAAGTGAAGATGGGAGGTTCGCTCGAAGACCTATTCTTGAAATTGACTGAGAGTAATGAAGGCAGTCCAAATACGGTGGAAAGCTAATGAACGTCGCATCTACACCAGCATCAGCAAAAGTTTTGATCAAGTATCGGGCTCGACGTCTGTTCAATTTGCTTTCCAGGGGGTTTAGAAGAAAGGCAAAGGTCAGCACGCAAAGAAACTCAAATGCGAGGAAAGGAATGCGGGGTTGGGTTACAGCTTTATTTCTGTCGGGCTTCGCTTTATTTTACACTGGTTATCTGTCACATCAGATCATACAGAAGACTGATCAGGTTCTCGGCCATAGTGAGGTGATCAAAGGTCAAAAAGGCGAATTTCCCATATGGAACTGTGAGGAAATCGAGTGCGCTCCTCTACAACAAGAAGGCTCCGCTCTCATTGCAGAGCCGGTGGCAAAGGCGATTACCTTGGAATTACTGTTTTTATTGATTTCGGTGTTTCTCCTGAATATCGCAAGTAAGGAGTTGTCCACTCCTGAATGGGACCTTGAATGGCTGGTGACTCTGCCAATTCCACTTTCGAAGTTGATTGGTTTAAGGTTTGCCGAAAGAACCGTCGTGAATCCGTCTGGGTTGCTTCTGATTTGGCCATTCATCACCGTGCTGCTATGGTATGTAGGGTTGGGATACTCTTCCATCGCGATTGGTTTTGGCAGCTCGCTAGTTCTCTTGTTTTTCGAAGCCACACTCAGGACCCTGATAGACACGGGAATGAGGATGATCATCGCGCCTTCGACCTTGCGAAATTTCCAGGCTGTAACTTCCTTGATCGCATCGGTCTCATTGCTTGTCGTGATGTCCATCAATATGAGTGAGAAACCAACTCTACTGAGTTTGAGTATTTCTCCTGATCTGGATGGGTTGAAATGGACTCCTATGGGGCTTATCATCCATGCTGTGACTGCCGGAACGGTATCGGGAACTATCACCAGCTTGGCGTTACTCGGACTTGAAATTGTTTTCATCTACGTTCTCGTGTCAAAGCTACTCCTTCATTTGCTTCGATTTGGAATTGTCGCAGGTGGCAGTCGAGAAGGGGTTAAGCGTAGTGCTGTCTCCGTTGCACAGGTCACTGATGTTGGCATGAACCGGAAATCGATATTGTCACCACTCCAACTTCGAGAGTTGAAATTGTTGATGCGGGATCGAAATTTCATGGTCCAAACCTTAGTGCTCCCGATCTTTATCACAGGAATGCAGTTCTTCATTTCGAGAACAGCCGACTGGAAAGAGATGTTCCAAGGTAGCTTCTCTAGGCTCGCAGCAGCGGCTTTCGGTGCGGCAGCATATTCACTGATATTTTCTGCTTTTCAAGTTCTGAACGCCGAAGGCAAGTCGCTGTGGATTCTTTATACCTTTCCCAATCGCCTTGAAAACTTGCTTCGTGAAAAAGTTTATCTTTGGCTGTTCGTTGCGCTCCTGTACCCAATGGTTCTATTTGGCACAGGCGTTTATGTAACCGGCATGCCTAGCCTGGAATCATCGATTCTTATCGTAATCGTTCTTCTGGGCATTCTCATCTACGGTACTGTTGCCGCCTGTTTTGGCGTATTTGCCAGCGATCCTTTGGCGGAAGACCCAAGGCACCGATCGCGATTGGACTATACCTATCTCTACATGATTCTTGCAGGATTTTATACCTACGCCATCTTTGCAAAAAGTTACTGGGATAAGTTGGCTCTGCTCATCTTATCGGCGCTGATGTCGCTCGCACTGTTCCAGAAGGCGCGCGATCATCTTCCGTATCTTCTTGATCCAACAGAATCTCCAAAATCAAATGTCTCTCTTTCCGATGGCCTCATCGCGGCTCTCATCTTTTTTGTCATCCAAGGAATTAGTGTTTTCTTCTTGGCAATCAAAGATAAAGTTCTGACAGGGACAGACTTGCTCATCGCTTTTTCAATCGCGGGGGCGATCACGTTTGTCTCTTTGCGGATCATATACTGGCTAAAGAAGACCGACGGAGTGCCACAGATTTTCGGAGACGGATTGCTAAAAGCGATTGGATATGGCCTAGTATCTGGAGTGATTGCCGGAGCAATCGGCATAGGATACGTCAAATTCATTTCCCACTACGGATTCTTTGCCGAGTCGTTATCGAAGGCAGGAGGCAAAGATTTACGCGGTGAATGGTGGTTATTTGCGTTGGCCGTTGTGGCTGCACCTTTGTTTGAGGAGTTCATTTTTCGGGGAATTATTTTCAGGGGCTTATTCCGAACTTGGGCGCTTCCAACCGCCGCCCTAGCAAGTGCCGCGATCTTTGCCATAGTTCACCCACCAGTATCCGTTGTTCCGGTATTCAGTCTAGCTGTGATCGCTGCATTCAGTTATGCAAGGACCAGTCTGTTGATCACCCCTATGGTAGCTCACGCTGTTTATAATTTTATTATCCTATTGGTCGCGTATCGGACATAACCACTAAAAGCTTATAAACCTTGTATTTGCCATCCTCCATGCCAAGGTGCATGGTCTAGTGGTCGTTTTTTTTGTTTGACATCACTCCGTAAAAGTTGTACTTTTACGGAGTGATGTCCGAATTAGTTAGCTATCAACGACTCTTAGACATGGCCTTACCCTCCAAGCAATCGGCTTTTCTATGGGGGGCACGAAAAACTGGAAAATCTACATTTTTGCAAAAACGGTTTCCAAATAGTTTACGCTATGATCTTTTACAATCTGATTTATTTTTTCGTCTTCTTAAAGAACCCCATCTACTGAGAGAAGAGTTAATTCAAATAAATCCTGAGAAATTGAAGTATCCAGTCATTATTGATGAAATTCAAAAAATTCCAGCATTGCTTAATGAAATACATTGGCTGATTGAAAACAAAAATATCCAGTTCATTTTATGTGGTTCTAGCGCAAGACAGCTAAAGAGGGAGCACGCCAATCTGCTCGGTGGACGAGCTTGGAGGTACGAACTTTACCCTTTGTGTGCAAAAGAGATCCCAGACTTTAATTTAGTAAGGGCTCTAAACCAAGGACTAATTCCTTCACATTATTTGAGTACAAATTATAAAAAATCTCTCAAAGCCTATGTTCAGGATTATTTGAAAGAGGAAATTCGAGCAGAAGGGTTAGCTAGAAATCTACCTGCTTTCTCTCGTTTTCTGGATTCGGCAGCGTATAGCCAAGGCGAACTTGTCAATTTCTCAAACATAGCACGAGAATGTGGAGTGGATTCTAAAACAGTACGTGAGTACTATGAAATTTTACAGGATACACATTTGGGGTATCTGATCGAACCATACAGAAATAAAAAAAGCAGACAAATTCTGACCGAGACATCTAAGTTTTATTTTTTCGATACTGGACTGGCTAATTTTCTCACAAAAAACACGATCCAGGAACTCAGAGGAGAAGCTGCTGGAAGAAGCTTTGAGCATTGGATTTTATTGGAACTCTTAGCCTGTCGTTCATATAAAGAATTAGATTTTAATATTTCCTATTGGAGAACAAAATCAGGTCTTGAGGTTGATTTTATTTTAGGCAGTCCCGCTGTCCCAGTCGAAGTGAAAGTCTCTGACAAAATCTATAAAGAAGATCTCAAGGGACTGATTGCATTTATTGATGAGTACCACCCTCCCAAAGCTTTGGTAGTTTGTAATGAAAAAAGAGCCAGAAAAATTACTTTAGCTTCTCAAGAGACAATCGAAATACTTCCCTGGAAAGAGTTTTTAGAGCAACTTTGGGTGGGGACGCCATTTGTTTAAAGCCGTGTGCGACTGTAGGCATTTCCCAACAACTTATCTGCGATTCCCTACGAAAATGAGAGAAAAAAATGTGAGCGCCCTCAGGGGCTAAGCGGCACGGCTTTTGCATTGCTCCTTTTTGATGAATAGGGAGAATGCTTGATTCCAATGCCAATGATAATTTTGGTTTTTTTTATTTCAATTGGAGCAGGTTTTATCGACGCTATCGCGGGAGGTGGAGGTCTCATTCTGCTCCCCACTCTTTTGTTCGCAGGGATCTTTTTAAATATATGATTGGGCCTTCACTCGTGGGAGCTCTTTTGGGCAGTTTTCTCATTGGAATGTTGAATAGACAAGCCGCAGAACCTACCGTAGCCATCCTTCTAGTGTCTATCGCACTCATTGTTTTCTTCAAGCCCTCGTTCGGAAGCGAAGCTCCTGCCGCAAATCCACTTGCGAGGACTAAGCTCACACGCCAAAAAATCGTCCTTTTAAGTTTCGCCGGATTTGCGATTGGGGTGCATGATGGATTTTTTGGCCCAGGAGCGGGGATTTTTCTTATTTTTGCTCTAATCCACTTTGGAAAAAGCACTTTCTTAGAAGCCACCAGCACATCAAAGATCATCAATCTGCTGACCAGTTCAATTGCATTATTTGCATTTATCCGAGGAGGACAAGTAAACTGGACTTATGGAATAGCAGGGAGTATCGGCGTGATGATCGGATCAAATATTGGAGCTCGTCACGCGGAGCTCAAAGTGGCAAGCCTCATTAGGCCAGTGTTTCTCTGCATTGCAATTGCGATTTCGCTGCGGCTGATTTTTTAGGCAAGGAAAATAAGTCAAATAAGGCCACAGATGACAACCGGACTGAGTTTTATATTTTATATCCTTTGATAAGATAATATTTTGCTTTAATTTTTGCATAATTATGAAGCCAGTAACATGAAGAGCCATGTATGTTTCCCAGAGGTATTGCAAATCTTTCAATTGCCTCCATTGTGGACTTTAATTTGGAGACACTACGACGGGTGTCCACTCCGTAACCTACAACCGTTTTTTCTTCAAAACTTTTTAACTGAGTAGCACTATACCAATAGTTTTTACTTCCAATAGATATAATAAATGGATCTACAAAACTAATGTTTTTTATAATTTTAGTGTTGATAAGTCTTTTTATAAATGTAGTTTTAAACATTATCTGAATTTAAGTTTATACAATTGCAATCCCCAGTCAACAGCAAGAGAATAATCTAACTGAACCTGCTTGCTTGTAACAATATAAGTTGTTTCATAACGAAGCGGAATAAAAAGAGCTTTTCGAATGGCTTTGGATTCAAACTCTTTATAAAGCTTCTCTCTTTTTTTCTTATTACTCTCTGACTGCGCTTTATTTAATTCCTCGCCAGACACAACTGATTCAGCAAACTCACTATCATTATAAATTCTCCAGACTGTGTCTGGATCAGCTTCCGATGCGCCCAAAAAATTAACTACGAGATCATATTCGCCAAGTTTTTCGGCTTTATCATATTTTTTCCCAGACAATATAATTTGATTCGTTTCTATCCCAAACTCTCCGAGAGATTTGATTAGTTTTCTAACTATACCTCTATTTTTAAACTTTTCTCTAATTAATAGATCAATTTTTTTTACTTTCTTATTATTTGAGTTAGAGGCAAGAGCGTTAAAGTCAGTTTCAAATTCTTCTTCGGTTAGTGAACCCATACTCCCCTTGGGTCTCAATCCAGTTGCTTTATAGATACTGCTTTTATTACCGTTCCAAAAACCATTATAAATTTTATAAAATAAACTCTGTCTTAAAATCAAAGGCAATTTTCCTTGCTTTGTCC
>JAHFAB010000070.1:6957-8111 GCA_023250795.1 Bacteriovoracaceae bacterium | reverse complement strand
ATCTGTTGGAAAGCTCTCTGAAATTCCATTTCCGGTAATTCCTGGAAGCTCAAGCCCTAACTTTAACGCAAAACGACTTTCAGTTTCTTCTAAACAAAGCTCTCTTAATTTAGGAATCGAATAAACTCTCGAAGTTGAAAGAAAAATAAATTTCCCTGCCCTTTTCCTTGCAAACTCAAGGCAGTTCAAAGTTCCAGACAGATTTGTATCCAAAACATAGCGTGGAGATCCAGAGCTTTGAGGAGTTCCTGCATGGATACTTGGCTCGGCTGATGCGTCAATAATAAGATCAAAGTTTTGAGGCAAGTCGTCAAAATCATTTTGATTGCGAATATCACCATGGACAAATTTTATTTGATATTTTTTGAGTCTCGGTAAGTTGAGCTCAGAGCCTCTGCGCTTAAGGTTATCAAGTGCTAAAACTTCCGATTGGGGAAATCTATTCTTAAACTGAACAGCTAAGTCTGCGCCAACGAAGCCTGCCCCGCCTGTAATAAGAATCTTCATAGAGGAAATTCCATTGCTGCTACCCTTATCATAGTGATTCTCTCTGATTAAAGAAAATTCTTCATAGCTTCATGCGTAACTGGGGGAAAGTATTTTTTGAGATAGGTTTGAGCTTTATTCCGTTGATTGTTGAGACTAGAAAGGTCGGTTTTTGCAATATACTCCCATTGTCATAATGAATGACAGGTATGCCTTGTTGCAAACCATTTGACCCAACTTGTTGTGCGGAAGTCAGGAGAAATTAGGCCAACTTTTAGTCTTAATTTTCATTTTTTCCTCGGAACTGTAACACATCTTTGCATCGAGTAAGGATTCGAATAATATCAACTCCCAACTGGAGTCCTTGTTGTTCTATTGATTTTCCTCGTATGAGATCTACAAATGCATTTAGAACCAAGTACAAGGGTTGTTCTGTTTTCATTGAGAGTAATTGAGCATGATCCTCATAGATATAGGTTTGCATTTTTCCCTGAAGCTCAAAATATCGAGTTTTTTTATCCATCATATTTCCAACGGTAATTTTAGCAGAAACATTTTTGGCAAACTCAAGAGAGATCTCAAATATTTCTCCATGCTCGCCCGTCTCAAACAGTTTGTTATTGATATGTTTTGCGTTGATAGTATGAGGGTAGGATTTTAGAAGGTCC
>JAHFAB010000070.1:0-6947 GCA_023250795.1 Bacteriovoracaceae bacterium | reverse complement strand
TCCTTGGGATAGAATTTTGATTGGTTTCTCTCTGTTTTCTACCACATTTTTTATAAACTCCATTTTTAGAGACTGATAAGAGGGGTTAAATAGATGAATATGATCAACTAAAACAGGTACATGTTTTTTCTCAACAAGTTCTTGCAGATGCAATGCCTCATCTAGGTCTAGTGTCAGTGGTTTTTCAACCAAGGTAGGCAATCCTCTGTTAACTGCCTCTTCCAGGATAATGGCATGTGTCTTAGGCGGGGTAGCAATAATAATTCCATCTAATTTTGGATTTAGAATCAACTCTTTCCAGTCTGTAGAACCAGCACATTGGTGGAGAGTAATGTCCGGATGATTTTCAATGGTCGAGATGAATCTCTTTCCCCAATGGCCGGTTCCGATCAATCCGAGTTTGAAAGTGTTCTCGTTTTTCGCTTGTGTAATTGAGTCTGGCCCAAGCAAAGAATCGGGAGAGTCCTTCGGTAAGTTCAATTTTAGGTTCATATCCCACCTGTAAAAAAGCTTTAGTTATATCTGGACATCTTCTCATGGGTTCATCTGCGGGATAACTATCTGGATATTCCACAATGTCCATTTTGACAGATTGTTTAAGAAGTTTTTCTATGGTTTGTGCAAGACCTATCATATCGATTTCAGGCTCCGGATTTCCAATATTGTAAGGTTCTCCAGGAATACCTCTGACCAGAATTTTTAAAAAACCTACAATTGCGTCGGTAATATAGCAAAAAGTACGAGTCTGACCGCCTGTACCATAAATCTGAATGGGCTTTCCGCTTAAAATCCTACTAGCAAAGTTAGGTAGTACTCGATAATCTTTTTCCTGCATACCTGGGCCATAAACATTAAAAGGTCTAACAATGTTTACCTTTGTTCCAAATTGAGTGTGATAAACCTGACAAAGTGTCTCTCCGACTCGTTTACTTTCGTCATAACAAGCACGGGGGCCAAGACATGAAATATTACCTCGGTAACTTTCTTGAGTTGGAACATGTTTCGAGTCTGGGTCACCATAAATTTCACTGCTACTAAAAAAGAGGAGTTTGGCCATTTTTTGAGCTGCTAAATCCAGCATATTTCGGGTTCCTTGGATTGCAACATCCAGTGTTTGTAATGGATATTTTCGATAATAATAAGGACTTGCAATGCCTGCGGCATGCAGAATGTAATCAATCTTGCCTTCTATTTGTAGGGACTGAGTCACATCTTTTTGAATAAATTGTATACCTGAAAGCTCCTCGTATTTTGGCTCTATTGAAGTAATCAAATTGTCTACGGAGATTACTTGACATGGTTGTTTAAGGATATTTTGATTTAAAAAAGAAAAAATCTGGGTAAAGTAACGTCCTAAAAATCCAGTTCCTCCCGTGATTAAAATTCTTTTTCCAGAAAATTCCTGATATAGATCTTTTAGATTGGCTCCAATTTCAGTGATATCTGTTTCAATAAAAAATTTTTTCATAAAATATGAATTCCTTAAACTATTCTTAGCTCTGGTAAAGGGATAATGAATTTACCACCACGGTCTCGAAAGTCCTTTTGTTGAGCAATGATAGAATCAGCAAAGTTCCAAGCCAATATCACAAGATAATCAGGTTTTTTATCTATAATAGCTGTTACAGGTAAAATTGGGACATGGAAACCAGGTGTATAGAGGCCTTGCTTAAGAGGGTTGTCATCCACAATAAACTCTAATACTTCTCCACTGATTTCAAAATGATGCATAAGCGTCGTTGCTTTAGCAGGCGCACCAAATCCAGCAAGTCGTTTACCTTGAGATATAAGATTGAGAATTAAATTTCTAAATTCGAGCTTAAGAAGATCAATTTTTTTTGAATAGTTTTGAAAGGTACTCGCCATATGCAGTCCAAGTTTGGCTTCTCTTTCAATGAATTCTTCAACAGAAGGGGAGATAGGTTTATTTCCACCCTGATGCTGGACAGTGCCCCTCAACGATCCTCCATGAGTATTGACTGCTTGTACATCGATGAGTTCAAGTCCATTTTTTGAAAAAAAATGCTTCAAGGGTTTGACTGAGTGGTAGCAAAGATGTTCATGATAAACCGTATCGAAAAGATTTTTTTCAAAAACATCAGATAAATAAGAGACTTCAAACGAAAAAAGTCCATTGGATTTTAAAAGTGTGCGGACACCTTGAACAACATCAATCAAATCATCAATATGAGCAAATACATTATTAGCGACAACGATATTAGCCATACCATTTTCTTTGACAATTTGATTTGCCAGTTTTGAAGAAAAAAATAGCGGTAGAGTTTTTATGCCACGCCTGGTTGCATCAGTTGCGATTTTTTCAGCGGGATCTATTCCTAAAACTTGCATGTTTTTTTCTTGAAAAAAACGAAGCAGAGTTCCATCATTACTTCCAATATCAACTATAAAACTATTCGGCTCGGCTTTACTTTGTTCAAGTAAAGCCAATGCATATTTCCTAAAGTGTTCTACAAAAACAGGAGAAGTCCCTGAGACGTAGACATAGTCTTTGAAAAGAATTTCTGGATTTACTACATCAAGGAGCTGTACATGTGAACAGGAATTGCAAAAAAATAGATCCAGAGGAAATTTTTCATCTGACATACTCAGCTTTTCAATTGGCAGAAAAGCATTCGCAGGGGGCGTGGGTTTGAGAGAAAAGACCTGCACTACTTTATTAGAGTTACAAAGTCTACAGTTTGATCGCCTGCTCCAAGATCTAAGCAATGCACGAACCCTGATTAACAAGATCGACTCTGATTACATCAGATTCATAGGACTTTTGATCTCGAGGATTGCCACCCAAACAAAGAAATTCGGTATCTTCTAAAAATACCATAGCATGCTCAACAAGAGGGGGAGTATAAAACAACTGACCTGTTTTGATGATTACATGGCTTGGCCTATCATTGCTGCCTGCTGGTCTTTGGTAATAATCAATAGAGCCAGAGAGTACGTAACAATAATGCCAGTCAGTTTTGTGAAAATGATTGGCTCGAACAGTCCCCTTTTTCGAAAATATGAGAACTGCGCTTCTCATGGAGGCGTCCACCAGGGGTTGAATGTAGCCTCTTGCGTCAGAGAACGGCGCTTCAAGATTTACTATGGTTTCATTAAAATTTTCAAAAATTTTGTTAAACTCTAATTCCATATCCAATGTGCACCTCTACTCTGATGGCTTTAAAACTGAGGTAGTATTATTAAATGAACTCAGATATGTCAAGTAACTCAAAGTGTGAAACAAATGGTAAAAGTGAGTATTGTGTGAAGCAAACAATTAAAGTGAGCATTATCATTCCTGTGTTCAATGAGCAAAAAACGGTCATTGAAATATTAGAAAAGGTTAATCGGCAGATTGTTTCTGGTATTGAGTTCGAAGTGATTATAGTAGACGATTGTTCTCAAGACCGAACCGCAGAGCTCTTGGTAGCTCACCCCAGGCTTTATTCGAAACTGCTCAAAATGCCTGTTAACTCTGGTAAAGGGGCTGCTGTTAGGGAGGGACTGCGGAATGCTACGGGTGAATATATCTTATTTCAAGACGCTGATCTAGAATATGACCCCCAAGATTATGTAAGCCTTTTACATCCCATAGTTGAGTTTTCGGCAGATGTGGTGATGGGAAGCCGCTTTCTTGCTCCACCCTATACAAGAGTGGCTTATTTTTGGCATAAAATGGGAAATAAATTTATTACATTTATTTTTAATATCTTAAACAATACTACTTTTACAGATATTTATACTTGTTATTTGGTCTATCGCAAAAGCCTTCTCCGCGCCGATGAGCTTAGAACCGATGGTTGGGAACAACAGGCTGAGATTCTTTCCCTCGCTGTTTCTCGAGGTAGAGTGTTTTATGAGGTTCCTATTTCCTATTATGGACGCAGCTATGAGGAAGGAAAGAAAATAAGAGCTTATCATTCATTTAGTGTCCTCAAAGCTTTGTTTTTTACTCGTTTCAGGCGTAGAAAAATTAATAGGAAGTAAACCTGTGATTGTGCCCCATGGAATACAGGTTGTATCCAATACTTCTTCTCTACAACATAGTGATTCTCTCTGATTAAAGAAAATTCTTCATGGCTTCGTGAGTAACTGGAGAAAAGTATTTTTTGAGATAGGTTCGAGCTTTATTTCGTTGATTGTTGAGACTAGAAAGGTCGATTTTTGCAATTTCATCTAAAAGTTCAATCAGTGGGTTTGAGGATTTTACGGTCCATTTCAGATCTTTGCATGCAAATAATGGGTCAAAACTCAGTATACTCCCATTGTCGTAATGAATGGCAGGTATGCCTTGCTGCAAGCCTTCTAATGCAACTGTGCTTCCCCAGTAAATCACAATTCCGCATTGATCTAGGTCTGTTTGTACTGAAATTTGTTTCGAAATGACAACTTTTTTGGTTAGAGAGTTTTTGAGAAATTTTTTTAGTTTATCAAAGGGAAGTGCTGGATGAGTTCGGATGATGATGTTCCATTCGGTATTATTTCTTATATTGTGAAGTACATAGTCGAGTAATGCTGCTGTTTCATTTGCAGCTTCCAAAGCGACTAATAAAGTTTTTTTGATATCCCCCGTTCGCATTGGCATTTTTTCAAGATACTGATAACGAAGAGCGCAGGCTGTTATGATAGGAAAACTTTTGTAGTTGCCATTTTCTTGAAGAATCCTTTTTGGTTCTTCGCCCACTGTTAGTATTTTGTCTGGATGTGGAGAAGCAGATAGTTCTTGGTGTGAGGGGAACATATTCACAGAAGCCTCTGGGACCACTGTATGTTGATAGCCTATAATTATAGTTGCTGGGTTAACGGTGCGTGTGGCTAGTATGCACATTCGTTCCCAGGGATTATTTTCAAAAGTAAGGAGAAGGTGACTTGCGTTATAGATACTACTAATTCTACGAAACGAGAAATACATGAGCAGTGAAAGAAAAGCACCAGGACTCATTACATCGGTTTGGTACTGTCTATGGAGAAGATTTGAGAGATTTTTTCCTGCAAAATCAACCTTTTTTGGAAATTTGACAATAAGCCCCTTAGCCATGATCCACAGAGAAAGAGGGATGTCTAAAAGGCGATTAAAAGCGAGATAGGGAAAGGTATTGTTTAATCTCTTGCAAGCCTTAGATGCGGAAATGACATCACCGATGGGATCAATAATTGTTATTACTAAAAAACCGCTTTCTTTTAAAAAACCAGGGATTGATCCAAAGAAAACATCTTGAAAGACAGAACTATTAAAAGAATGTGCATAAGAAAAAGTTTTGATAAGGTAAACATTTTTATTTTTAAGTAGATCTTTAGATAAAGATTTTCTGAAAATTATTTTTAAGACAAAAATGAAATAAGAATAAATGAAAGCTGTTTTCAGGCTTTTTAAAAAGCTAATAATAATATTCCAATAGGTAATTTTTACTTCAGGAGAATGACCAAAAAAAATCGATTGGAGTAATTTTCCGATTGGAGACATGAACCTGTTTTTAGAGCTAATCCAAGTGGTCCACCAGACATTATTTTTCAAGGAAGAACCTATTTCCGAGATTAGATTAATATATTCATTCAGAAAAATTCTTTTTGAGTCAGGTTGCATGGTGTGAAGAGGATGTTTTTGGGTTTTGGAAATAAACCATTGCCATTCCTGCTACTAACCACATCACCATTGAGTTGTGTGGCGCTTCAAGTCCAACATTAAAAAACGCCATGATAGCTCCGTTGAGTGGGATATAGAAAAGAAGCAGCCCTGTTATCATGTCTAACTCCATTTTGGACATAAAATTAGGATTAAAAAAGTTTATATTTTTTAGCCATAACAAACCAATGAACAAAAAAGAGAAAATACCAATGATTCCCATTCTGGCAAGAATCGATAAGTAAGAATTATGGGGACCACTGACTGGAGGAGCATTTTTGGATTCGAATCCTCCAGTATTTTTTATATCTGGTAAGATATAGCTAGGAACTTCTGGAATAAAACCTAAACCAAAGATAGGTTTTTCTAACCAATCTGAGACGGCTGTTTTCCAGCAAAACCTTCGAAATCTAGCTTGGAAAGGGTTTTGAGTTTGATTGTTTGGAAGTTCTTCGTCTGGAAAATCCTCCCCATGTTGCATTGAAGTGAGAAAGTCTAGTTTGAAGATGGAGAGCATAGAGTGTTTTTTCTGTTCTTGTTTGTGTTTATTCCTATAGTCTATTGCTTGTTGTTCATTGGGGTTATGAACAACATTTAATTTATCGAAATACTCTAGAGTAATTTTGAAGAACGAACTGAACGCAAAGCCAAATATAATGACCAAACATGCTATCAAACTGGTTTTAAGTGACTGTAGTTTCAGTTTTTTTCCACACTCAATGAGTTGTGGGGCTGAAAAAATAATAAAACATAAAAGCAAAAGAGAAGTTCTTTGCATGGATCCATTGAACCACATTCTCCAAAAAGGAATAAAAGTGAAAAAAATGAGTAGTATTAGGAAAGTTTTTTCACTTTTATTTTTAGTAGTTGTGGACATATTTTTTAAATATAGATGCAAGTATAAGGTCATCGGTAGTGAAAGCAATGGGCCTATGCTAATATTAGATATATTTTGACCTAAAAAATTTGGAAAAATATTTGTGAAAAACAATATAAAGCAAAAAATCTTGACACAGACTTGATGAACGTACCCGATCCAAAGTCCAACAGTCATCCATAGCAGAGGATAAACAAAGAGAATACAATGTTGAAAAATACGAATGAGTTCATTTCTTGTAACAGGGTCTTTATTTTCCATGAAATCTAAAAATAAATGAAGTAACCCGAATGCAAAAAATAGAGCAGTACCTTTGAGAAGGTAAAAGTTCTTGGAGAGGAACCCCAAACCGTTGTAGATAGCTAAGGGAAGCCATAAAATAAGACCAAACTCTAAAAAATAGAACGGACCTATTTTAATTTTAACAAAACCACGGTGAAAAACAAC
>JAHFAB010000445.1 GCA_023250795.1 Bacteriovoracaceae bacterium | reverse complement strand
CTTCTTTTAGACTAATTACTTTTTCTAGGAAAGTACGCGTGGTTTTTTGTTCGAGGTCCAACGAAGGAAGTTCAATCATATAATGAGCGATGGATCCGTATTTCCCATAGTCGAGGTTTAGGGCAAGATCCAGCATCGTATTTTTTTTGTCATTTGTGATCGCGTTTGGATTTGCTCCTAAAGAGATCAGAAGAGCTGGAATAAGGGCAGGATTATCTTTACCAAAGAAAACGGAGCTGTCTTCGAGGGCATATTCCAGAGGACGTTTACCTTGATTTCCAAACACATCGACAAGGGGTTGGTTTAGATCATTACCGTAGGTTTCGACGATTTTTTTCACACAGGAAGTCTTTGCAAATAGGATGGAGTTTTCCAGCCTATTTGCGTCCAAAAAAGGATCATCACAATCACTGGAACGGACAGAGTCCAGAGCAACAATAGGGATTTCGTAAGCAGTGGGTGTGTTTTCGTCCACTTTTTTTATCTTAGTTTCGCCCTGATGCAAGGGGTCTGTTCCCAGTTTTACCGAGCAGCTTGCAAGGAGCGAAAGGGACAGGATTAAGGAGAGTGTGATAATAGATTTATTTTTCATTTTATATTCCGTTCTTTATTTTTTTGTGGTTGTAGAGGAACGGAGTAAGGGTTGCAAGTGAAAATTAATTCTTCTGGCAATGGATCACTGCCGGTTTTGATGAAGTGGTGACTTGGGATCTGCGGTTATTTCATCTGCCGCTATTTTGTCTGCGGCAAAAAATTCCCCATTTTCTCCCTCCCAAATATTTTCACTGCCGCAAAAGCGTTGTGCGTACGACACAAGCAGCGCAGGTTCTCCGGAGAACTAGATCCCCCAAGCGCAACGGGTTTGCGATGGTCAATCTCGAGCGCCCAGCGACTCGTGCATCTTAAGCCCGTTTTTTCATCGATATGCTCACACTGCCACTCGGCGTGCTGTAATGTGCCGCGTCTGTTTTTAGCGGTGACGAAATGGGGGTCTGGAGAGGATTTGTTGGCAGAGCTGAGCGTCGGTGGGGTTTTGTTCTCCAGCGGAGGAGATGAGTTTTGCACTGCAAGATTCTCCGGAGAACTTGCCGTTTTATCCGTCTCTTCTTCTTTATTTTCTCTTCTCTTCTTTTTTTCGTGCTGAAGATAACTCTGTAAGCTTGCCGCCGTGGTCAAAGAAACTTTGCCTTCTTTGAGTGCTTTTTCTGTTTCTGGGACCTCTTTGAGGAATTCCATCGCTCTGATCCGACGGCTCGCCGCGCCACCACTGTAGCCTAGGTATTTGACACAGAACTCGAAGAGAGAAGAGCAAGAGTACTCGGCATAAATCATTCTCTGTTGAATCATCCGCAAGCACCACAAGATCTCATTCGTGGTTTCCCTTTCTTTTAAGACAAGAGTTTTCGTTCGAGAAACGAGTTCAAAATTGTTCAGTTCTTTTAGATTTTGCATAAAATGCTCCTTTTCTTTGACACCTATAACATGGAAAAACCCACTCCTTTTAAACGCAAGAGAATCCAATTTCAGTGTTGTTATAAAAAAAGATCTTCAAATGATACACGGCGTGTTTTTACTGAGGCAACCCAATGGGGTGCGCGGCTATAGAGGCTTTTAAGTGAGGGTCTCAGCCATAGGAGCTGATTTACAAGATTTTGTGTCAATCAAAATCGACCCGAGTAAAATGCTTTTTTTGAGTAGAAGTTTTCCCAACTGTAAATGGTTCGCCCGCTCTTGATATTAAACTTTGAGCCAGTAAGTTTTGGACTTTGCGAAAAAACCCTTCAATACCATTGAGCGCTAGAGTTGATGACAAACTATTGGGGGATCTAGTTCTCGAGAGAACCTGCGCTGTTTGAACACTTTTTGATTACAAAGGCCAGAGTTGCAGAGGTACTAGCCCAGTCTGATCTATTCCAGCGGGTTATCTCAAGCGTTTCAGTCCAAACTTTTCAAAGTGTCTGAAGTCCCTGTCTCCGGTGATGAGGGGGATTTCTTGATCGATACAGCTTTGGGCTATCAAGCAATCACCGACACGAGCTTTAAGCCCCCTTTTTAAAAGAGCTCTTCTCATGAGGGCAGTTCTTTCCCAATAACCAGGATTCAGATCGACTCGGGGTAGTGCTTGGATAAAGCTTTCTGCTGTTGGGGTAATTCTGGGTCC
>JAHFAB010000444.1 GCA_023250795.1 Bacteriovoracaceae bacterium | reverse complement strand
TGAAAAATCCGTCGCAAGACTCGTAGCTGGAAATTTGGCGCAAAACCCAGAGTACCGTACCCAACTCCAAATCATAGTCACGGACGGACTGAGTTCTGAGGCCATTCATAAAAACCTCAAAGATCTTTTCACTGTGGTGAACGATGGCCTATCGGCTCTGTGCATTCGAACAGCCGGTCCACTTCTCCTTCGTTACGGCCGAGTGAAAGTCGCAGAACAGATCGCCAAACTCTTAAAAACAGAACTCACTCTACTCTTGATCGGTGAACGCCCTGGTGGAGACGCCCAGTCCTCTCGAAGCCTATCTGCTTATTTTGTTTACCAATTGCTAAACCCACTGACCCAAAAAAAAGCTGCCGAGTTCAGTCACCGCCCTGATATCCGTTTCGAATACACGGTTCTCTCCAATATTTACTCAGGTGGCCTTCCACCTATTGAAGCAGGCAGTGTGATTGTAGAAAAATGCCAGGAGATCCTGCTCAAACAATCCGCTGGGAATCGGTTGGAAGCGCTGAGCTCAGAGTAAATGTGGTTACTCCTCACCTATTTTATATAGCTCATAAAAACCCAATTGCTCAATTTCAGCGGTTTTTCCTACTTCTAAAGGCATTGAAAACGAAGACAACCCTGATTTCTGAGGACAAACTCGTAGTCCTTGCAACAATCCCTTTTCTTTCAAAAAAACGTTTAAACTTTTCTGTGAGCCTGAATTTCCACTTTTGACTTCAATTGGAAAAACTTTCCCATTTTTTTCAATAACGAAATCAATTTCTGCATTTGCTGATTTCTCCTCTCGATGCCAATAATAAAGCTGTGGTGCACTGTTTTTTAGAGTTGTGCTCACGATTTCTTGGGCAACAAATTGCTCAGCGAGTCCCCCACGATTTACTAAAATATTTTTCGGCTCAGAAACAAACAGATGCTTGAGCTGTAAACCGAGGATGCGATGACATAGCCCAATATCTAAAAAAAAGACTTTGAACTTTTTTGGATTCATTTGAGCACCCAACGGAACACCATTGGCAGAGCTATGGTAAACGCAATAGACAAGACCTGCATCTTTCATTAGTTGCAACGCTTCAGAAAGCTCCCTAGCTCGATAATGCTCTGAGACATTGCTATATTTAAACTTCTGGCCAAGAAATCTTGGTAAATTTTCAAAAATAATTTTTAGGTGTTCAACTTTAGCTCTACTGGCATATTTAGAAAAATCAGCCATATAATTTGCAACTAATATTTGTTGAACTTCCTGACACTCTCTCAAGTCTTCTGTTTCAATATAGGTTCTAATCACTTCTGGCATGCCCCCAATGAGGGAGTAAGTTCGAAGTTCATTCAGTAATAAGTCTTCTAAAGAAGTCTGAATGGGATCTTTTTTTTGAATGGCTTCTATCCAACCCAGTTTGTTTCTTGCTAAAATAAATTCTTGAAAACTTAAAGGAAAAACATGTAAAAACTCAACTCTTCCAACGGGAAAACTGAGCTCTTTTAAAGCAAACTCAAGCAACGAGCCTGTAGCAATAACATGTTGTTTTGGAAGATTTTCATAAAAATACCTGAGAGAGACTAAAGCTTCTTTACATTCTTGGATTTCATCAAATAAGAGTAAACTCTCTCCGGGTACAACTTTCTGCTCTGTATAGTTAGAAATAGCTTTAAGTAGTTCCTCTGGTTTTCCAAAGTTTTCTCTAAAAATTTTATGAAACTCAGGTTGATTTTCAAAATTAATTTCTATAAAAGTTTTGAAAGACTTTCCCAATTGTCGAGCCAACCAAGTTTTCCCCACCTGCCTGGCCCCACGAAGAATAAGAGGGCGCCTCCTTGGGGAAATTCTCCATTTATCCAATGTTTTCAATACATTGCGTACCATAGATTGTATTATATACAGTTTATGGCTAAAAGGAAATCGTAATTTAACCAAACTATGGTTTTTTTAGCTACATCCGCAACGAACTCAGCCGCCCCAGCTCATCCTCAGTAAACACCCTCGAACGAGTGAGAAACCGAAACCCCGTAGGAATTTCCAAAGAAAAGCTCGCACCGCGCCCTGGAACCACATCAATAATCAGTTGAGTATGCTTCCAGAGTTCAAACTGAGATCCAGAAATATAAACGGGATCTCCGTCTAGGTAACCTAAGCACACATCATTCCCACCCACCTTAAAC
>JAHFAB010000443.1 GCA_023250795.1 Bacteriovoracaceae bacterium | reverse complement strand
AAAGTCGCATCGCATGCCCCCTGAAAGCGCTCAAATCTTTCTCGCATCAAAGAGGGGGGTTTGAGATCATACTCGGGTGGAACGAGACTTCTTGGGCGATCTAAATCTAAATTCCTCCCATGCTCGATGCACTGAAGCAGTTCGTGAGATTCTGCATCTTTAGGCTCCAAGTAATGACAATCCGCTGTAGCAACGGTTTGGATTCCATATTTCTTTCCCCACCCATAGAGCACTTCATTGACATTTTCTTGTTCGGGTAACCCGACATCTTGCAATTCTAAATAAAAATCTTCTTTGAATTTTTTTTGGAACCAGAGGGCGGATTCAATCGCAGATTCTTCCTCACCTTCTAAAATTTTTGTAGCTAACTCCCCCCGTAGACACCCGGAAAGCACAATCAGACCCTCTGAAAATTTTTCCAATAGAATGCGGTCAACGAGAGTTTTGGGTAAAACGGGTTGGCCCTTCTGAGGGATGGGAGCTTCGGTATAAGCTCGAGTCACGATTTGACATAGATTTCGATAGCCGATCTCATTTTTACAAAGAAGAACGAGGTGATGAAATTTGGAGCGAACCTGTGAGCCACTCTGTTGAGAAACAACGGACACCCTCCCCTGGGGGGCATAAAAAATTTCGCACCCCAAGATCGGTTTTATTTTCTCTTTTTTTGCCGACAAATAAAAGTCAATTGCCCCAAACAGATTGTTTGTGTCTGTCATCGCCACGGCATCCATACCCATGGCTTTGACTTTCCGAAATAAATCCTCAGTACGAATTGCTCCTTGCAGGAGGCTATACTGGGTATGAACGTGAAGATGTACGAAGTTGGACATAAAAGCCCCCACCAATCAGCATCACTCTTTAGCTAAGTGTCGGATCAAAGACCAGAGATTTGACTGGAAATTTTTATTTTATTTATGATTCTAAAATGATTATGATAACATCTTCGATATTAAGGAGTACTACTTTATGCGACGCATTGCTATTATTCTATTTTCTGTTCTCTGTATGAGCTTCGCTCTAACCAATCACACCTACGCCTGTGATTGCGAAAAAGGGAAAAAAGAGGCGTGCACTCACAAAAAGGGCTGTCATTGTAAAAAGTGTATGCACAAATCTAAAAAGGGAAATAAGCCAGAAACTAAACAAGAAACTGCACCCATCACACCTGACGCAACTCATTAGTGAACACGTTTCAAACCATTATTCTGAGCATTGTTTTTAGTTTTACAGATTTCTTACCTTTGGGCTCTGCAGCCCATCAAGTTCTCATTCCTTACTTGCTCAACTGGCCTGAAGTTCCTACTGCGCTCTTAGGGGCATTTTCTCTTGGAGCATTCCTTTCGGTTTTTATTTATTTTTTTCACGATTGGGCCAGTCTGATTTCTTCTTTCATACAAGTGATTATCTACCGTAAAAAACCGATGACCCTCGATGAACGTCTCCCCTTTTTTTTAATATTCACTATGATTCCTTATGGAATTGGATTTCTTTGTTTTCACAAGCTTGATGAAATGCCTCACCCCTATTTGATCTCACTCGGTCTTTTCCTTTTCATACTTCCGCTCTGGCTTTCAGATGCTTACACTCGAAGACAGAAAAGTATGTTCAATTGGAACTGGTTGGATTCGATGCTAGTGGGACTTGCACAATGCCTCACTCTGATTCCAGGAGTAGGTCTAGGCTGTGGAAGAATGACAGGAGCATTGATTGCAGGACTCGGCAGAGGCCATTACCGTGAAAGTGCAGCTAAGTTTGCGTTTTTAGCTTCTGCTCCGATTTTACTCTTTCAATCTTTTTTTTATTTAAAAGGATTGAGCTTCCAAACATTACCCACATCCAATGTCACTGGGTTGACTTTTTTCATGGCAATTACCGTTACGTTTGCCACTGGCTTATTAGCCATTGGAAGCATGATGAAACATTTTCAACAAAAATCCGTGGGAGGATATCTTTTTTACCGATTCATCTTTGGTTTAGGAACTGCCTCCCTGATCTGGCTACAATCAAGGGGACTTGGTCATCTCTGATTTTGTACTGCTCTTGGACTTGGGACTAGATACGTCCACCATTTCTTTGAGTTCTTTTCCCACTTTAAAAAATGGAACTCTCTTCGGACCAACCTGAACCGGCTGTCCTGTTTTAGGGTTTCTTCCCTGGTACGGAGCAT
>JAHFAB010000442.1 GCA_023250795.1 Bacteriovoracaceae bacterium | reverse complement strand
GAGAATAAAATAGTCCTGAAAGTCCCCCAGAAAGTCGCATCGGCTCCCAAAGAAACTTTCGAACGGCAAGATCCAAAGGCATGCCAGTCACTTCTTCCAGAGCAAATCCTAAAAGCAAAAAAGTAATATCCGAATACACCGTTTTCAAACCCGGGGCGCACTCAGGCTCTACTGACAGCACAAGATCTCGCATCTTGCGCTGTCTTTCCAATATCGAAGCCCCCAAAAGAGACGAGAATGAATCTCTCATTTGCTCCCAAAAGGGCTGCCAGGCGGGTAATCCCGCAGTATGGGAAAGCAAGTGTTGAATTTCAGTTTTAGAGTGATCCCATTCAGGTAAAACTGATTTCAACTTCGTTTCCCACCTAAGCCATCCTCGCTCCACCAAAATCGCTGCCAAACTACCCGTCGCAATCACTTTACTCAAAGACGCTAAATCAAAAACCGTCTCTGCCGTCATCGTCAGAGGCGAAGGAATCACTCGCCTCTGACCAACTGCAACGACACCATAACGAGTAGGATCTGACTTATTCCAAACTCCAACGACAAATCCTGGAGCAACTCCTTCACGAACGCCATCCCTCAATACTTGTAGGGTCCGAGGAAATGCATTTTCAGTGAGCGTAAAAGACTGAAGAGGAACGGATTGCATCACTCATTTGCCTGGCACTTAATATCTTCTTTTTTACAGAAGAAATCACTGCCATTGTTCCCACGCATACAGGCAGCTCGTACTTTTTCAGATGCCTCAACTCGCGTAGGACCAAACTCACTATAGGTTTTTCCAAATTTTTCAATTTCACATTGAAACTTTTTTAGGTTCGCAGGGGCCGGAGCAGTTTGGATCATCTGTTGATTCATTTGTAGGTTAAAAACCCGATTTTGCAATTCATTGACAGCGAACTCTAAACGACGAATTCTTTCTTCGAGTTCAAATTTCGAATCAGGTACAATTCGAAATTCAATAGCGTGAACTAAGTGGGTCGAAAATAAAAAAACTAAAACACTCAAAACACCGTTCTTAATCATGTTACTCATCCTTTCTATTTTGTCAGTTCTATTAGGTCAGTTCAGACGTTCAGTTTGGTTTATACACAAATAACTGGAATTTTTGTAACTTTTTTAAGCACAAGGCACAGAAAAACTCTTTGATAACAGTGGATTACAAATCCTAATATGCATATGTCAAAAATGTAAGCCAAATTTGACATGATGGGAAGAGCAGTTTGTGTGATTTTGTTCTGGTACATGTGCCAAGAATGGCGTACGATTTTGGCACATGTACCAAAGACTAATTCGTTTTCCAAAAACAAACAGTTTCTTTCTTTTTGGTCCCCGCGGCTCTGGAAAAACCACATGGATAAAAGAGCAGTTTAAGAATAAAAAAATAATTTTTTTCAATTTTTTAGACGAAAATCTATTGAAAGACCTAGCTCACTCTTCCCTCTTCTTGGAAGAACAAATTTCCGCGCTCCCACAACCACCCGATTGGATTATTTTGGATGAAATCCAACGAGCTCCAAACGTTTTAAACTGGGTTCATCAAATGATCGAAGAAAAAAAGTGGAAATTCGTATTAACTGGTTCAAGTGCACGAAAGCTAAAACGTGGGGCAGCCAATCTACTCGCAGGACGTGCCTTTATCCGTCACCTCTTCCCGCTCACCTCCTTAGAAATGGGTAAAGATTTTATTTTAGAAAACGTCCTCCAATTTGGAAGTCTTCCAAAAACAGTTCTTCTTTCTAAAGAAGACCGTATCGATTTTTTAAAAGCATATGCTACTACCTATCTCAAAGAAGAAATTCGAGAAGAACAAATTGTCAGAAATATAGATCCTTTTCGCCTCTTTTTGGAATGTTCCGCGCAACAAGACACACAGATCCTGAATTACTCAAAGATCGCAACACAAATTGGGAGCGACCCTAAAACGGTGGAACGGTACTACCAGATTTTAACCGATACCTTAGTCGGTTTCCTTTTGGAGCCCTACGAACGTTCACTTAGAAAACGGCAAATACAACATCCCAAGTTTTATTTTTTTGATCTTGGAGTCAAACAATCTCTCTTGAACACTTTGCAACTCCCTATCCAAGCACATGGGTATGCTTTTGGTAAAGCGTTTGAGAATTTTATTATCAACGAATGCTATCGATATAATGAATATTACCAGAAGGA
>JAHFAB010000069.1 GCA_023250795.1 Bacteriovoracaceae bacterium | reverse complement strand
CCTTTGAGTGAATCAGTCATAATATCTCCAATTTTAAACCAATATTGCCTAGATCAAAGTTAAAACTCAAAATTGTTCATATTAATTCCTATAATAAAATTGCCTTTTCCACCGAATTCTTTCTGTAAGCCATAATGATATTCCGCAGTAAAAATCAAAGGAACATGGATCAAAGCTTTAGTTGAAAGCCGCACACCTCCACCTAATGAAGAAAGAAAGATCTGTGTATATTCTGGATAAAAAGGAGATTGTACTGTGGTACCTTCCACAAAAGCAAAACCAAAAAAATCTTCCACAAACATTGGATTAGTTCCAATCCCACGAAAGATTCTTTTCAAAGGAAATCTCAAATCCAATGACTCAATCGAGGCCATCCGAGCATAAAATGTTTTTTCTGCATATCCTCTAATCGGCAAGGAGGTCAATGAACCCGATAAACTTCTTTCACTCAATAAACTATTGAGTACCGAAGTCACATCAGTAAAAGATGAATGAAGTCCTGTTGACCCACCCGAAACAACAACATTTGAAGCCAAAAAATCAGAATTGTTTTTTGAAACATAGGAAGCCTTTAAGGATGGAACTAGAACAATATGTGGAAGGAGTGAAACATACTGTACCCAACTAAACAGTCCCTTCCAAGTCATAAACCCTGAATCATTATAGAGTCTAAAACCCAGTTGTGAGTTATTTCCCTTTTCTGCCGTGATCGCAAGACGTGAGCCTTTGCTATTATAAAATGTCAGCTTAAAATCTGCGTTAGGAACATAACGATATTTTTCAATCGGGTCATTTTGACTCGGAATAAACTTAAACTCCCGTTCAGCGCTTGCAGAAACCGACAAAGACAAAGCCGAGTCTGTCCACAATATCGGATAAGAAACAAAAACTCCGTGGGAAATTATACGATCGTAAGAAACAGTAGAGTAATCTTGAGCAATAGAAAGTGACCTAGTATAGTATTCGCTCAAAAGACTTAGCGTCGGACCAAAAGATCGATTTGAATAGGATGCAGACCAATCAACTTTTCCGACTTTACTGTGCATTCCTAAATTCACATTATAAATGTGCTTATAAACAGCATCAAATCCGAAAACTTCACCTCCCAAATAAACTCCTCCACTATTGAGTGAAAAAAGTGGAGACCATTGCCTCGGCCAAATACTAGGGAAAATAGAATAAGGCTTGAAAGGATAGTCTTTGATCTGTGAGTGAAAACGAGAATTTTCGTCCGTCGTAGGAGTGCCCTCAGCATGAACTTGGACACTGTCGGTAGGTACAGATTGAGCATTCAGGGTAATTTGCCCTAAATTCCAACCCTCGGTTGAAAATACACTAGCGTAAAGTCCTTTTGGACCAAAACTAGGAAGCCATATCCCACTAGTCAGATTTGTTTTTTGAAGTGGGATTTTATTATCATCATATTGGAAAATATTATCCACACCCGATCGATCTGAAACAAAATATAAGTTTCCATAGGAGTCAAAAGCAGGAAAACGGTTCAGTGACTGGTCATGAACTAATGTAATGGTTTTTCCAGTTTCAACTTCAGTTTGTACGAGATCCTCACCACTCTCTCCACTTCGATGGACTGAAAAAACGACTGTTTTTCCGTTAGGAGAAAACCGTGGAGTCGAAGCCACATCGTAGTCTTTAGGCTGATAAAGCTCACGAATGACACCAAGACTATAATCCCCATCATCTTGTATAAATGGAGCAATATATATTCCAGTAGATGAATTTTCGTTCTTTGCAAATACAATCCATTTTCCATCTTTAGAAAGATCTGGATCTTTGGCTCTCAATGAATGAGTCAATGCCTGAGGAAAACCAAACTCAAGATCATAAACAAAGAGATCACTCCAAAGATAGTATTGTGATTGGCGCTCTATTTTACTATACACGATGGCATTCGAATCAGGTGTAAAAGCAAGTTGAACCCCCATAAGCTTGTCGTCTATGCGTTCAACTGATTCTTCTTCTTGGTCTTCATCAGTTTCACCATTTTCCTCAATATTTTTTAGATAAACTCCCCCTTTCTCATCTATAGAATCTTGAGAATACGCCAACCACTTTCCATCTGGAGAAGCTGCCACACCGAGAACCCCATAGCCATTTTCAGTTAGTTTTTTAACAGAAGTAAGTGGCTGAGATTTGATTCGTAAGAGTTCTGAATTCATTCTAGCTTGGGTTTCTGTAATAAACAGATCCCAGAGCTTATACCAATTTGTTCCAAGCATTTTTTCCAAATTGTCATTAATAAAGTAGGGAACTCGATAACTAGACTGATAAGACATTTCTCCTAGATTTTTTTCATAATTTGGAGAAACGTGAGCAAGTTGGTTCATGAGCTCATATCCAAAAAGATAAGGAGTTTCCCCTCCTGGATAGTAAGGATTTCTGCCATTGATTAGATCAATAGGGGTAGTATTGAGTTTTCCCTCCTCGACTGCTGTCCGAAGAACCATTTCATAAAAAGGACTTCGACCCCGCCCTGACTGAGTAAGACGTGTTTCCATGTAAACAGCCAGCCCCTCGAGCATCCAAGTCGGCCAAAAACTATTGGGCAATAACACATCTCCAAAAATAATGCGGGCCGTTTCCCAGAAAAATCCACGCGTGGGATCCATATTTAGAAAATGAGTGTATTCATGAATAGCCAGGAGCCGGAGCCAATCGTCATAATAAGCTGTACTAAACCAATTATCCGGAGGTGCGAGATAAAAAACAATTCCAGTACGCAACTCTGGAGATGTAAACCCATTGGCCATATCAGAGTTATCAATGATTAAAATCTGTGTTTTATTTTTAGGATCCCAGATAAGACTTTTAGAGAGAACTGAGTGAGCCTCCTCTAAATACTGCGTGGAAAGCTCAGCCTGTTTTTTCAACTCAAGTGGAAAGGTCACGCGAAAGTGGTCAGATTCTAGAGTATACCAATCCCAGAAGGGAGAAAGTCCAATCTCATCACCTGGGCTGATGTGAGAAAACCGATTCTGCATTTTTCCAATATTTTCATGAGCAAAAACGTTTCCGATCTGAAAAAAAAGTAAAAAAACTAAAACAAAAAACAACTTTTGAAGATCTGCATTAGAATCCACATTAAATCTCATACGACGCAACTCTCACAATCATAGCTTCTTTCCCGGAACTGAGTTTAACTTGAGACCCTTCTTTTGCAGAAATCTTTCCAACAAATGCAAGTACAGAAAATTTTCCATCCTGGCTCAAAGAACTGGTCACTTCTCCAACATCGATCTTCTGTCCGCGTACCGGGGCATCTCCCACACCCTGTATCAAAACCAATCTCCGACTCGGAGATCCCAGAGCTACGATTTTCTCAATCACCTCTTGCCCAGGATAACAGCCTTTGTTTTCTGAGACTGCTCTTTTCAATCCAATTTCTAAAGGATTAGTAGACTCTGTAATTTCATAGCCCACACGTGGGGTGAGGTGCGTAATTCTCCATTCTTCTATTTTTTCAAACGAAATTTCCTGTGCCTGCGCCTGTTTTTGTGCCGTCATAAAATTCTTTTCTTTCCACAGAGCCAAAGCCTGAGGCTCTCCCCATACGCTAAACCACGAGATCCCATAATCTCGGTCTCCATGGGAAAAGATATGGACATCTGGCAGAGATGCCCACTGAAACTCTTCTTTTTCAACAAAAATCCAGCAACACTCTAAACTTCCCTTCTCTGGAATTTTCAATTTCATCTTTTCAGCAAAAGTATATTGGCCGATAAAACCGAGGAGCTTTTCTTTCCAAATACCGTCAGGACCTGCATCAAATTCGAATATAATGTATTGAGAACCACTTCCCTCTAAAACAGGCCAAAGCCAGAAAAAAGCCTGAATTTTCCCAGTTGCACTCAGAAAACACCCTGGAGCTTCTTGGTTTGATTTTAAGGCTTTCACATTGACCGTACTGAGTCGCTGTAAAAAATCTAAAACATCAGGGCCTTCAAGAGAAACCAAAGACCATTGCAAATGTGGAGTAGGCTTGAATAAGTAAACCATTCGTCAGATAAACCTACTGGAGAACGAGATGAGAATCAAGTGAGATATCAGGAGAGATACCAGGAGAGATATAATGACCTTTACATCCTAACCTGCTTAGGTTATTATTAATTATGGACAGGGTCATAAAACAGTATTTAGCAGAAATTGGTAAACGTGGAGGATCTGTAACCTCAGATGCTAAAGCTCGGTCCTCTAGAATAAACGGTAATTTGGGAGGGAGACCCAGAAAGGAAAAAACCTTTCGAGAATTATCTGCTTACGATGCCATGAAAGAGGTGAAGCTTAACGAAGACTGGAGAGTTTCATTTTTTAATTTTGTAGATGGGTTCAGAAGACGCCCATCTCACTTGCTTGTAAAAAAAGATCCTAAAAAATTAAGCCCAAACCCTAAAATGTATGCTCTTCTTCAATCAATTTGCATCCAAGTTTGTCTAGATCATGGACTGAAGATAAAAGGATGGTTAACAAAACAGGCCTTTCTCCAAGAACCGTGGTTTGTATCGGGCATTAAGAGTCTTTATGCAATAGCTCTGAGAGATGCCACACTGGCCTTTAGGAAAAATAATATTTATGTTTTAGATAATTTTATGAGCCGAGTATAAAAATGAAATTTACGAAAAAGAGAATTGAGAAACTGCTCAATAAAGTTGGAAGTAGATTGCTAAAACGTGGCACATTGGGAGAAGTTGGAATTGTAGATGGTGCAGCAATGGTTTTAGCCTACGATACCCGGACATCAACGAAGGATATTGATGCGATCTTTAAACCCAGTGATACCATAAGAAAGGTAGTTCGAGAAATTGCATCTGAGGAAGATTTGCCAGAGGACTGGCTCAATGATGGAGTAAAGGGGTTCCTGCCTGGAAATCCAAAAAATAAAACCATTTTGATGGATATCCCTGGACTAAGAGTTTGGACACCTGAGCCTGAGTACATGTTAGCTATGAAAGCCTTTAGTGCCCGAATTGACACCAAAGATGCAGATGATCTAAAATTGCTCATTCGAATATTAAAACTTCAAAGCGCAAAATCAGTCTTTAGTATTATTCAAAAATATTATCCTGATCACACGATCCCTGCAAAAACGCAGTTTTTTGTAGAAGAAATTTTTGACCAGGAAATCTAGATTGAAATACAGTCATTTTTTTGCTGAGGCCCCCTCCAGATAAACCTCATCACAAGACCACTCCAGGAGGAAAATGAATCCATAGAATCATAAAATTCGTGTGCTATTTTATGAACTTTCGTAAGTTTTGACCATGGAACCATTGGAAAATCGTGATGCTCTAAATGGTAACCCATATTGAAACTCAAAGCATTGAGTGGTCCATAGTATGAAAAAGTGGGTTGCTTTTCCGAAGCAAGTGAGTGCTCCTGAATCCAACGTGCACCCAATGGATGTGGCCCAACGCTGAAAAAAAACGATAGAGCCAAGTAAAGAAGCGCATGTAGTCCAAGAAAATGGGCAACAGCCATACTAAAAAAAATCTGCACTAATATGTTAATGAATATTCCTGAGTGCCCAGTCTTACTTTCAGAAAGTCTAAAAATACGAGATGAAATAAACAAAAAGTAAAATGTAATCCAGAAAGCACGGTGGAGAGGACTCTTTTTTAACCAATCATTTTCTCTAGCTCCAGGCACATCCAAATCCTCTATTGGATCTCCGAGTTTGGCATGATGTTGCATATGAAAAATACGAAAACTCTCAGCATAGGGGAGAATACCGGGCAAATTGGCAAAATAAATACTCAAGCGATTGACCCATCTGTGTTTGCTAATAAGATAATGAGTAGCATCATGGACGAGGACCATCAAACCGTGGCTTACAAATGCACCAAATAGATAAGCGGTTCCAATGATCAAAACCCAAGAAGATCCCCTAAGAAAGGCTGCCATAGTGATCTGCAACAAAACCAGGGCAACAATCCAAAACAAGGAAAATGAGTCTGGTCCAAAATGATTCTGAATTTCTGGATGTTTTAATAAGATAGCGCGTACTCGATTCCTATGAAATGTCTGATCCTGCCCATTTTCTTTCACTGTAGAATTGTTCATAAAAATTCCCTGTCCATTTTTAGGACCATTAGAAATATACACAAAATGAATTGAACTATGGGATTTAGAACTGACGGAAATGTGTAAATTGTGTCGACCTATTTCATAGCTAAAACAGAGGTAATTCAGCTAAGTTTTCACCTATGAAAGCTCAGGTAACACAAACCGGATCAGTTTTTGACTACGAAACCTCTAAGAACATAATTCAGGACCTTTTTGAGGTTAAACACGAAACTTATTTTTTAGATTTGATCCTCAGTGGAATCGGAGGGTGGGTCATTTTTTTGACTGCACTTCATTTTTCATGGGGATCTTCAAAAATTCTTATGCTTCTTATTTCTGCTCTATTATTTTACAGAGGATTGACCTTAATCCATCCCATTATTCATCTTAACTCTACAAAATCCGGGAAAATTCGCCTACTCCACTATCTTCTCATCGGTTGTCCATTCTTAATTCCCCTCTTTTTCTATGAAAACAGCCACCGAGTACATCACCAGAGAAATACCTATGGAACGGCAAATGATGGAGAATACATTCCTTTTGCTCACAAACATCCTTTCCGAATTATTGTATTCATATTATCGAGTCTTTTGTTTCCTTTTATTCTCACTCTCCGTTACGGATTAGTCGGCCCACTCTCATTTGTCCGTTCTTCATGGAGAACAACAGTAGAAACAAGGTTTTCTTCAGCTGCAATGAACCCTTCTTTTCGTATTGATAGACCAACTGGAAAAACACGAAGAGAGTGGCTCGTGCAAGAGCTTGGTTGCACCTCAATAGTGCTATTGTCAGTATTCTTACTGATTCTCCATGTTATTTCGCCAGGTTTTTTCTTACAATATTTTTTGATCGCTTCAGGTATGGCACTTCTAAACACAGTTCAGGGCCTAACCCTTCATCGTTATCAGAGTGATGGTACTTCAACGGATACGAACGGAATAATTTTGGATTCGTATAATACTCCCGGCCGATTTCCTTTACTCACTGAACTCTGGGCGCCCGTGGGACAAAGGTTTCATGCTTTGCACCACCTCTTCCCTCTTCTTCCCTATCACAACATGGCGACGGCTCATCGCCGGCTCATGAAACTCCTCCCTGCCAATTCAGTTTATCACCAGACGGAGAACGGTTCGCTTTTTTCAGCACTTTCTGCTCTATTTATTTCAACACTAAATCGAATGCGCATGGGATTAGCGTATGTAGCTATTGCCAAAGATTTCAATCGTACGGATAAGATATTTCAATTGACCGATCTTGGAATGAACTCGCCGAATAAGGCACTTGTACAAGTATTGCTCGATAGAGCCTTTGCAGATGAGGGCTTCGCTTCACTTTACAATGAGGAGTTTCATCCAGAATTGCCTCAAACTGACCAGTTACTCCTCTACCCTTCTGCCAGCCTCGGTTATGAGCTCGGTTGTCATCTCAAAACCCATCACCTGAAATCTGATTTTTATCCACGAATTCCGATGAAAGATGCTCGATCCTATATCGGTTTGAGAATGCGACAAACTCACGATATTTGGCATGTACTTCTTGGCTATGGGATCACCACGCACGACGAAATCGCCATTCAGGCATTCGCCCTAGGACAACTCAAGACAGGGCTTCCGGCAGTATTGATTTCTGCGGGCATTCTCAACATACTCCGAGATTCGCCCAAGGAAATAGAAAAACTAATGGATTCAATTTTGTTTGAATTCAAACGAGGAAAAGAAGCAAAATTCTTGCTTGGGATCCCCTGGGAAAGACTTCTGAATGAACCCATTGTTGAATTACGAAACAAAGTCGGGCTAACACATAATGCATACCCATGTATTTAATTTGTGCCAAATCTACTTATACTTCTCAAAAAAATCATGAAAAGCACTGTTTGCGATCTTCTCTAAAAATCGAATCTTGGGGGGCAAATGCATTCCACCGAGTTTTTCATCCTGAACTACGTGATCTTCAGCTTCAGCAACACCAATACGATCGTCTTTTTCAGTGAGAGAAGCAAACTCCAGTTGGACTCTCACTTTTCCATCTAAAGACTTAGCTTTGAAAATCCGCTCCGTTTTTGCGTCGTCATCGCCTCTTTCGGCGGCCAATTGACTATCCACTACTTCTTCTTTGGAGTAGCCTTCATGAGTTTCGGCGTTAAACTCGAGGA
>JAHFAB010000441.1 GCA_023250795.1 Bacteriovoracaceae bacterium | reverse complement strand
AAATATTAGAAGAGAAGGTGCGGTCTTACGAAAAATCTGTCATCACTTTTTCAGGAGGGGTGGGGGAACTCATTTATTCGGCTATCCAAGGGAAACCACTTCCCTCTCAAACCTATTATGGAGACTTGGGAGGAGAACTGGCCCAAGCAATCTTGGACTCCCCTCTTTTGTCTAAAGATTTGAAAACTCACGTCCCTTCTCAAAAAGGTCGAGCCACTGTTTACGGCCTTGCCCTGCATAGCACACAAGTCTCTGGCGCAACTTCGTTTATCTCTCACGAAAATCTATTGCCATTGAAAAACCTCCCTATTTTTGGTGAAATTTCGCCCAATTACCTTAATATTCTCCCACTTCTAGAAACAGCTAAGAAATCTCCCATAGGCGGATGTTTGCAACTCCGTTTTGCATTTGAAAACTTGGAAGAAATTAAAAAATTTTCAATCATTTTTTCTCAAGCTCTTCGAACCTCACAGTTTCCTCTACTGCTTCCATTGATTTTATTGACCTCAAAAAATACCGGAAAAACCCTAGGTGGTTACATCACTGACTGGGGAAGAAATCCGTATTCCTTACTCATCTTGGATGAAGTGGAAGTACAAAAAACAGCTCGTTTCGCTTCTATTGGCAGAATAAGAAATGGAGTACTTCCGGTTTCATTTTATTCATTTAGTTCCTAGACAAACACCGATTTATTCTATAAAAAGTGGACGAAATGAAACCAGAAAGCTATCAACCAGAAATTTATCAAATCGAACTTCTTGGAAAAAATTACTCATTTGAAAGTTTGAAGTCCCTCCTGGGTGCTGCCGATTTCAGTAAAGCTGGAGACCGAAACGCCGGCCTTTCTGCAAAAGACGAAGTCACTCGAGAGGCTGCACGTGCACTTCTCTCTTCTCTCACACTCCAACACCTTTATGACCACCCACTCACTGATGATCGAGGCGGTATCGACTCTGTCATGCGAGTCAACTACGAGATCGATCAGGATCGTTTCAAATTCATTGCTCAAATGTCCATAGGACAACTCAAAAACCATCTTCTAAAAAGCCAAGGAGATGAAATTAAAAATATCGGAAAATCTATGACAGGAGTGATGGTCGCAGCACTCACTAAACTCTTAGACACTCACGAACTGGTTTTCATCGCTCAGAAAATCAGCTGCCCCACTCAAGCACGGACTCATTTGGGACTGCCTGGAACTCTTTCGTCTCGTTTACAACCCAATCATCCCGTCGATGATCTAAGCGGCATTACCTTTCTCACTTATGCGGGGCTCAGTATCGGCTCAGGAGATGCGCTGATAGGCATCAATCCATCTATAGATACAGTAGAAAATATCTCAGCCCTTCTGAACCACTTGGACAAAATCCGTCGAAAAACTGAAGCACCCACGCAAATCTGTGTCTTAGGCCATATCAAAACACAACTCGTCTGCCTTGAAAAAGGAGTGCCAGTAGAAATTTTATTTCAAAGCCTGGCGGGGACTGAGAGAACCAATCTGACAGAATTTGATATCAGTGTCGAACTCTTAGACCAAGCTTATAAAAAAATGAAGGAGAAAAGCCCATTCAAAAATTTCATGTACTTCGAAACTGGCCAGGGCAGCGAGTTTACCTACGGCAAGCATAACGGAATGGACATGACCACGGCTGAAGCTCTTTGTTACGGACTGGCTCGTCGTTATAATCCATTCATGGTCAATAACGTCACAGGTTTTATTGGCCCAGAAACACATCTGGATAATTTTGAGATGATCATCTCCAACCTCCAAGACCATTTCATGGGAAAACTCATGGGACTCCCCATGGGGATGGCGCCTTGCTACACGCTTCATTCGAAGATCACACTCGAAGGCCAACAGATGGCTACGCAAATGCTCACCGCCGCTGGCGCGAATTACTATATGGACGTCTGTCTAAACACAGATCGAATGCTCGCCTACTTTGATACGAGTGGAAATGACGACCAGACCCTGCGTGAAATTTATGGAAAGTCTACAACGCCTGAGTACTTAGAGTGGGCCATTTCTAAAAAAATATTTACCGTTGAATCGGACGAGTCTGGAAAAATCTCTCGTGGCCCCAATTGGGGAAACCCCCGGATTTTTTGCGAATCGGAGAGTGAATATCAGGACCTCCTCCGCGCCACTCCCCTTCTCTATGGATTTGACCACGCAG
>JAHFAB010000440.1 GCA_023250795.1 Bacteriovoracaceae bacterium | reverse complement strand
CCTGGAAAATATTTAAAAAACAAAAACTGTTTGAAACCCGTGAGCGCAATGCGGTGCTTCTTTATGTCAATTTGAAGAGAAAAAAATTTGCAGTTGTAGGGGATGAGGGGATACATAAGACCGTCAGTCAGAAATATTGGGATACTTTGGTAGTGAGGCTGAGAGAAGATCTCCAGTCGACCCATTTGGAAAATGCGATTGCGAAAGCAGTGAGTGATATTGGGAAAGTTTTGAAACAGTTTTTTCCCGCGAAAGAAGGGGAGCTGAATTCGAATGAACTTTCTAATGAAGTGACAAAGGATTAGTGAGGAGAGGTCATTATGGTAGCTCAGGGGATTACGTTTGATGATGTATTATTGATTCCTTCTTATAATCATTATGAATCTCGTCGGTTGGTGGACATTTCGATTGTGGATAAGTCAGGGAAATTAAAGCTGGGTCTCCCCATTCTCACTTCAAACATGGATACCATCACTGAAAATGGAATGGCCAATTATATTGGAGAAAAGGGTGGAATGGGAGTTCTCCATCGCTTCATGTCGATTGAAAAAAATATAGAAGAGTTTAAGAAATGCAAATACCCAGCCTTCGTTTCCATTGGATGTTCGGAGAAGGATTTGGAGCGCGCTAGCGCACTGAAAGATGCGGGTGCAAATTATTTTTGCATCGATGTGGCACATGGGCATGCGAAGTATGTGGGAAAAACTTTGAAACGCTTGCGAGATATCCTCCCAGAGTCCTGTATTTTGGCTGGTAATGTTGCGACCTACGCGGGTGCGGATTACTTGGCTTCGTGTGGTGCGGATCTGATCAAAGTGGGGATTGGCGGTGGGTCAGTGTGTAGCACTCGTATCAAAACTGGGTTTGGAGTCCCAATGATTACGTCGATTCAGGAATGTGCGCGAGTGGATCGCTCTATTGTTGCAGATGGGGGAGTGCGCACGGCTGGAGATTTGGTAAAGGCGCTCGCGTTCGGTGCAGATTTTGTCATGATGGGTGGGGTTTTCGCGGGCACGCGCCCTACTCCTGGACCTGTGATTACAAAAAATGGTGTCGGGGTAACCAGAAAAATAAAAGAATATCGTGGGATGGCCAGTCGTGAAGCCCAAGAAGATTTTATGGGAGTGATGCCTGAGTGGAAAACCGCAGAGGGGGTGGCTGTCGAAGTGCCCTACCGTGAAGATGAAGACGCGATCATCGCCGATTTTATTGGAGGCTTGAGATCGGGTCTGACCTATGGAGGCTCGAGCACTATCCGAGAGTTACAGCGCAAACTCAACTACATGGTGATCTCAGATGCGTCACGAATAGAGAGCTTGCCGCATAAGACGATGCAGCGGATGGGTTAGCTATTTTTTTACTTTGATCAAACTAAAGTTTATCCACAAATGGAAGCCAATTGGTGGATGGAGCAAACAGCGTTGCCCTGTCGTTTTATTGTAATATCTGGTGTTCTTACAATTTGAATCATGGGGATTTTAAGTTTTTCTCCATAATAAGTGAGTGAAGAACCAAACTGGGTGTCGCTCAACTTAGCTTCTATTAAAATATGTGGAGTATGTTCGAGAGTAATGAGAAAATCAACTTCTCTTCGGTCCTGATCTCTTAAAAAATAGAGTTCATAGTTCCCAAGAGCCTGCTCTCGAGCTGAGCTACACCACTTTGAAAGAAGAAGTGCAACCATATTTTCAAATTTTGCTCCAGGATCTCTGACTGCACTGTGGTGAAAATAGTAATATTTTTTTTCCTTTTTGATAGCTCGATGTATTCTTTTGTAATAGGGAGGAACTTCAAAAGTAAAAAAGAGTTGAGACAAGCTTCTAATGTATCTCTTCACGGTGCTGTGGGAGCATTGTAAGTCTTCTCTCAGAGAGTTTAATGAAAGGGGCGAACTTATTCTTTCGGGAAGTAAATGAAGCAGGTCTCTCATTAGGTCGACTGATTCTAGCTTTGTCAGATCACGCAAATCCTCTTCTGTTACCCTTATTTTATACTGTTCCCACCATTTTTTTGTTTTTTCTTCAGAACCCGTAAAAAAAGGCTCTGGGAATCCACTGGTTTTTTCCCAGTGCTCCAAAGTACTTTCTGAAATCGGAGTTGCTGAGAGAATGGCTTGAGTCGTAATCAGTTTTTTTGGAAATTTCCCATCGATTTCACCTGGAGTTAGAGGGTAAAGAA
>JAHFAB010000439.1 GCA_023250795.1 Bacteriovoracaceae bacterium | reverse complement strand
CGAAGAACATAAACAACTCGTCCTGCTTACAGATATTTCTGACCTCTATAAAAACAAAGGGGCCATTGAAAAATCTCTTAATGATAATGCACTCTCCCCAACACCCGTCACTCCCCAGGTAGAAGAAACACCTAAGGCAGAAGCAGCTCCACAAGATAAAAAAGAACCAGAAAATGAGCCAAAAAAAGAAAATAATACTGACGAGCTGGATCCCCTAGACGACGGACAAGACCTCAACAAAGATGAAGCCAAGGAGCTTAAACAACTTGAGGAGTGGAAAGACGCCCCCCCCACGCAAATCTCTCCACCTGAAACAGAATCTCCTCCCGATCTCCCTGCTCCCCCAATGGATGGGGGGCAGTAAAGAGACATTGTGGAGATACGGGTGGTTTTTTGTTCTCACCCATGTTAGATACTTACCCACTATGGCCAAAAGACTCGGTGTAAAGTACAAAAAACGTAGACGTGATCAAGCCTCTGCTTATGCAGCAGGCACAACTCCCAGCCCCCATAAAGTAGCTGTGGAAAGAAGCCGCAAGGCTCGCATGAAAAACGCGAACCACATGAAATAGGCGCTCTCTATTGCCGCATAGCATATATTCTGCTATGACCCCTCCTAACAAGACTTAAGAGGAGGAGATTTCATGAAAACTCTGTTCTATGCCCTGACAGTTTTGGTTGCTGTCGTTCAGGCTCATGCCGAAAACCGACTCATTTTAGATTCTGAGGGAATGCCTCTTTGTTTGGCAGAAAATATAAAAGACCCTGCCGAATACCTCCAGTTTGTCTGGGTTAAGAACGATCGGTATCGAAGAAATATTTATGCAGTCTCCAAAGACAATACCTTTGAAAATCATTGGGGGAGTTTTTTCGAAGATTGCATTCTCAATCAAAACGCAACCACTTATTTGAACCCAAGAGTTTACACTTATAAACCAGATGACACTCTCAGTGGATTTTCAAAACTCATGATCACTCCTGAGGGAGCAAGAGATCTGAATCCAGAGCGTCTTGAAAGGGTCAAAAACAAACACTTTACTCCCGAAGACTGGAAGCACTTTGCTCAGGCTTCAGCTCAAGTTGCTTTGGGCGGAAATACCTTTCGCTCTGAGGATTCCGCAGAAGACTATTTGAAAAACCATCCTATCCGAGATTTTAGCCTTGCTCTCAATCGAGAGCTAACAGGAAAATATGGGATTGCCTTCACATCTCAGATCTACAAAGCTTGGATTGAGTCGCAGTCTAGAAATGCAGAGTTCAAGTCTAAAATGCTGGATTATTTTGAAAAAATAAAAACAGGAAATGTAAAGCCTGTCAAAGACCGTTACAAAAAACACACTGTTTTTATTGTCAAAGGGATTGCACACACGCTCAATAATAATAAGCGATTCAGTGGCCTCATTAACCACATCAAAGACATGGGCATAGAAGTGGTTGTAGGAGAGACTCTCCCCTTCGGCAGACTGAAGGAAAATGAAGAGATGCTCAATGCACAGCTCGAACCTCTACTGGCTCAAGGCAAACACCTCATTGTGATTTCAGGAAGCAAAGGATCCACAGATGTCTTAGGCGCTATGGCGAACTTTTCTTCTCGAACGGATGGACCTAACCGACAGTCAGGCTATGGCAGCTTTGACGGGATGATTAACTTCTCTGGAGTCATTGCGGGAGCCTTTGTGACGGATTGGATCACTGCTTTTCCACAATGGGACCTCATGGTCCGAAAACTTTTGTTTAGTCAGTTCAACCAACTCGGTGCAAATCTAAAATCACCCAGTGAACTCGATGGTTTCAAAGATCTCACACAAAAAGCCTGTCTCAGCTATTTCAAAGTGAAAGCGGCGCTCCTCCCCAGATCCACACAATATGTAAGTTTAGTGGGCACCTTACTAGATGACGGGCTCACAAAAGATGAGGATATTTTGGCCGTTCAAAATGAAGTAACCCGAAAACGGCTCAGTGGTTATGGAGCTAATGACGGTTATGTAGAGTTTCCAGGCACGACGTTTCCGGAGTCTTGGGGACTGAATCAATACACTTTGGCTGTTAATGCCGGGCATTCGATCAAAGAAGGAACTTTCGAGGGGCACGATCTCATGGATCGGCAAGAGTTCCACACGATGCTTGAGGCACTATTACAGACGCTGGGGGATTCGCTTGGGTTGTGAGCAAGGGTTGGC
>JAHFAB010000438.1 GCA_023250795.1 Bacteriovoracaceae bacterium | reverse complement strand
TCCCTCCCTTTTCTTGGAGAGTTCTAGCTTCTTGAAACGCTTTCAGGATTAATTCCATGTTGTGACCATCTGTATCAATGACATGCCAACCAAACGCACGCCACTTATCTACAATAGGCTCAATGGGCATGACTTGGTTGACCGGGCCATCAATTTGCCCATTATTATTATCCAAAATGACGCAGTAATTAGAGAGTTTAAATTTCGGGGCGGACATAGCCGCTTCCCAAATCTGTCCTTCCTGAGTTTCTCCATCTCCAATGAGACAGTAAACCCGGCTTGATTTTCGGTCCATCTGCATGGCGAGAGCAAGTCCTTGCGCCACTGAAAGCCCCTGTCCTAGAGATCCGGTCGAAGCTTCTAAGATTGGCATTCTTACTCGATCAGGATGTCCTTGCAAAAGACTGCCAGTCTTGCGCAGAGTCATCAGTTCTTTCTCTGGGAAAAAGCCTTTTTTCGCCAAAACTGCATAGAGTGCTGGGACAGCATGTCCCTTAGAAAGAACGAATCGATCGCGGTCTGGAGCGAGGTTCTTTGATGAATCTACTCCTTTCATTTCATGAAACCAAAGTGCAGTGAGGAGGTCTATGCAAGAAAGGCTCCCTCCAGGATGGCCGGATTTTGCCTCAGTGATCATCTCAATGATCCAAACCCTCAACTCATGAGCAAGGGTTGTTAACTCTTCGATGGAAGACATATACTTTGCACCTTACCACTAGATTTCGTTGACGTCACAACCATTCTTGCTAAATTGGAAGCATGCATAAAAAATGGTGGGTGCTTGCCTCGGTAGCCTGCGGAACATTTATGGCGACACTCGATTCCAGCATCGTCAATATTGGATTACCCACTTTGACTAAAGTTTTGGGTACGGACCTATACAGAATCAAATGGGTAGTTGTCATTTATCTCCTAGTCATTACTTGCTGTCTTCTCCCATTTGGTAGGCTTTCAGACCAGTATGGGAGAAAGAAAACTTTGCTCTTAGGCTATGCTGTTTTTACTTTGGGCTCTGGGCTTTGTGGGGTTTCGTTCAATTTATTCACTCTTCTCATCTCACGAACATTGCAAGGGATTGGCGCGGCAATGCTCATGGCTAATGGGCCCGCAGTTATTACGTCTAATTTTCCAGGAAATGAACGGGGTAAAGCTCTTGGTACTTTAGCTATGGTCGTGAGTGCGGGTCTGATTTCGGGTCCCAGTATTGGGGGTTTTCTGATCACCACGCTGGGATGGCAGAGTATTTTTTTAGTCAATTTGCCCATAGGAATTTTGGGCTTGTTTTGGGTGAAAAAAAATGTTCCGCAAGATATATCTCACAAATCTCACGGGCCTTTTGATTTACAGGGCGCTTTTTTACAAATGGTATTGATACTTTCATTCATGGGACTTGTAGATCCTCCCAAAATTTCTGTCTCAGGAAGTGAACCTTTGCAAATTTCCAGACTTTTAACAGGGATTATCGTTTTGATTGTAGGAGCTTTATTTTTTAAAATTGAAAAAGAAGTCAGAGCCCCACTTTTTGATCCTTCGTTATTGAAAATTCGTTCCTTTTTGTTGGCAAATATTGCGAGTTTTCTCACTTTCATTTCATATTCTTTTTTATCGATCCTCATGCCTTTTTATCTCGAAGAGGTTCATCATTTTACCCCTGATCGGGCTGGCCTTTTTATGACAGCAATCCCGCTGACCATTTTTATTATTGCTCCTATCAGTGGCAGACTTTCAGATCGCTTGGGAAGCCAAGAGTTGAGTTTTATGGGAGCCATGGTTGCATCTTTATCGCTTTTCATTATGTCGGGTGCTTTTGGTTTGGGTATGAACGATAAAACTTCATCCATAGATATTGTGTTAGCTCTTTGCGCAATGGGATTGGGAACAGGGCTATTCCAATCACCGAATAATAGTGAAATCATGAGTTCAGTGCCACACAATAAGCTTGGAGTGGCTTCTGCACTCATGGCAATGATTCGTAATTTAGGATTAGGAACTGGGACTGCTCTTGCCACCGGAGTTTTTGCGTGGAAACAAAAAATATTGGGAGATTTTATACAGGCTTTTCATTTTTCACTTTGGGTTTCCGGAGTTATTGCAATGGGTGCAATGATTACTTCTTTAGGAAAGAAGCGGGGCCCGATACAACAGGGAAATTCAAATTAAATTATGGTTTGGAAACCCAAAGAAAAA
>JAHFAB010000068.1 GCA_023250795.1 Bacteriovoracaceae bacterium | reverse complement strand
ATTCATGAGTACTTGATGTTTGAGAGGTGTTTAGATAATTTAAAAAATCGCTCAGATCTTTCTTATTATGAACTGGGTTTATGAAGGCCATTAATAGTTCTGAGTCAGTGACATGATCGAGTAGCCACGTTCTAGCTTTTTCTCCCTCTGGAGTAGAAGCAGTTGCGGCATCCCAATTGTTATACCAATCAGCAAAAAACTGTGTCCCAGATTGGAGAGAAATATTAGAGGCGGAAACTAAAGCAGATTTGAATATAAGAAAAAATAAAATACTATTGATAGTGGTGTATTTCATGTACCAGTATATATGGCTCTGCGCATTAATTTGTCAAATTTACTTCCAACCTGCTTAGTAAGCAACGCCAGTGAGTTTTTCTGAGATTTCCCAAAGATGTTTTGCATCGTTAATATTTTTTGCTCGGTTGGACATGCTCACAAGTTTAGGGGGCCCCTTCAGTTCTAGAAAACCGCTCGTACCGGCTGTCTATATGATTCTGTCAGTTAAGTAAATTGCCAAAACGAGCAGCGCCCATAGTAGGTGGTTTTTCAAGTGGGCTTTGAGGCCTGTGATAGCTCGGATGGAGGCTGGACAAGTGAGTATTGATTTTCTTTCCTTTAATCTATTATTTTTTAAGCAACGTTTCTATTTGAGCTTCCTTTAAAGATTTCCAGTTTCGACTGGCAGTCTCATAGTTACAACCCAAAAGCTTTGAAGCTTGGTAAGGAGTTTCTACAAGATGCTCAACCATTACTGTTGCAATATCAGCTCTCCAGTTTGTTCCAAAAAGAGTTCGCGTTCTGAGCCAAAGATTTCCAGCAACAACATGTTGTCTGGATCGAATTTTTTTAGCGTCTGAGGCCACAGTCAGAGGAATTGAAAGTCCAAATTTTTTAAAGCAAGGATCTGCGCCTAATCTTTTAGCTTGAAGTTCTTCGAAAGGGGAGATTAAAAACTGTGGAGATGGATTTCCAAGTTTTTTTTCCACAAATTGCACTATCGCACGCCAGCGAAAATCAGCATTTTCTACTTGATAAAGAGCTAATCCTCCTAACCAGGCCAGTTCTGCAGCTGAGAGGGAAACTGCTAAAGCCCTCAGCCTTTCAACATGAACCAATTGGCCATATTCCTTTAACCAAGCTAAGGTAAGTTTTAGCATTTTTTTATCTTCGTTAAACTCTTTGAGCGCCTGAAGCAATGTTTTCTCTGGATCAGCGTGATTTGTTTCAGACTTATTAAAAGCAAAGGCAATGCCTAAGTTTTCCCAAGCGTCCCTCAGTGTATCTGAGGTGATATTTTGAGCATCTTTTTTCTTACTTGGCATTTGCTAACTTTCTTTTCACCTCAGTGATGCATTCAGTAACGACTCTAGGCCAAATTTCTGATGCATCTCTTTCTAAAACCCAAATACGTGCTTCCTCAAGTTCAATTTCACTAGGCTCTAAGGAAATGAGATCATCCACATCATCCATTCGGTCTGCGGCCGCATAGAGTTTTGAGTAGATCAAATCTTTTCGACCAATAGCGCGTACCTTTAAACAGCTTCCTTGAAATACCACAATACAGCGAAGTTCCCAGCCAGGAGGCAACTCGTTGGCCAGTAACGCAGGGCCATTATTTAGCCATCCTTCCTTTAATTGAAGAGTAGTAGCTACAGCCTCTGCTGCTGCTTTTAACGTTGGGTCAATAACGGGCTTTAGAACATCAACATCTTGGGTTGCTCGTTTTAAAATCTTAAGAGCAATCAACGCAGCCCCTCCACAAATGAAAAACTCTCGTTTTACCCTTCTCGTTGTTAGCTCTTCATTGAGGGCATAAAATACTGCAGAAGTGTCCATAACTATGGTATATTACAATACATTGGATATGTCAATATCTTTAAACTAAGCCTCCAACTGTAGGAATGGATTGATTTTGTTAGCAATTAAGTAAGATGAGAAATGGTAGTCGCTCTTTTTTCCACTTAGCTGTGTATGTTCTCACCACAACGAGTGGTTCGTCTACCTTTGCGCAGTTCAGCCACTTTTCAAAGAATTCGAATTAAGAATTGTTAAAAAGAGCTTATCGTATTCTGAAGCTAAAAAATGAGTCTTGCAATGTACTTCTAATTGAAGTATGATCAGTGACAGATGGGTGAAATCAATACCGTGATCTGGGGCAGGAGGGTTCAGAAGCAGCTTGATGATATTCCTCAGGTGATTGCCAAGAAGTTCTTCGCCTGGGTAACAGCTATAAGAACAGCCGGTATACGAAATATTCGTACCCGTCCAGGATTCCATGACGAGCCCCTCCACGGACATCGTAAGGGACAACGTTCAGTGCGATTGAATCAGGCTTGGCGAACGATCTATGTGGAGCGCCAAGATGGTTTGTTGGAATTAATTGAGGTCATAGAGGTGACACACCATGAGTACTAAAAAATGGTATGGAGAATCAGATTTAGTTGAAAAGTTTGGGCAGATGACTCTTGGGATGTTTCTCACCGCCTTTCGCGAGGCGGATGAGTTATCCCAAAGTGATTTTGCAAAAAAGATGGGGCTCTCCCGTGCAAACCTCTGCGATATTGAGAAAGGCCGCAAAGTTCCATCTCCTGAACGAGCAGCAAAAATTGCAAAAAAACTTGGCATACCGGAGCAAGTGCTCATACAATTATCTATTCAAGACATGCTCAGTGCATCTCATATGCAATACCGAGTAGAACTGAAGGCAGCATAAAATCAGTTCTTTTGGTCGCCGGACATGATCTCCATCTTTCTATTTCTCCATATCTGCTGGCAAAACCATGCGGCTTCGTGGTGTCTCAACTACTATCTTGAGATCACTTTGGTTTCCATCAATGTGCTTGATCTCCATATTCATTTCCTTCAGAAGTTTATCGAAGATCTCAGACTTCGGATGCTTCATAGAAAATTCTACTAAAGAACAGCCCACTGGACTAGACACTGAAGGGTGAGTGCTGCTAATCCACCTGACCAAAAAAGGCACAACTGGACACCCCAGCTCGGCAAGTCCCTCCACATCCATGTATTCATAGCCCACTTTTATACCATTTGGTTGAACTCGCGATCCAAAAGATGGTGTCGACAAATTAATTCCATGACCATTAAATACTGAACGAACTTCTTCAGTATTGAAATATTCGATGGCCCAACCAATGAGTCGAGGAGCAGTGATACCATTTAATCTCTCAATCCCAGGAGTTTTTCCGGGGACCGCTGCTATCAATTCCAGGTAACAGTCTCCAAGAGACACAAGGGCATTGTGTGTAGACAAAGTGGGGTGAGTTCCTCCAAAGACTGGATTGATGCCAGAAAGGTTCGCAAACTTCTTTGTTGCGACGTCTAAGTCAGGAACACCCAAAATAAAGTGATCAACTTTCAAAACTAGTTACCTCCAGCTATGACAGTATCTCAGGTAACAGTGGCCAATTACTTTACTTATTCCAACAGAAGCGTGGGTTGATGCCTATGGTCTGGCAAGTATTTTTTAATTTCATATTTCTCTATCAAGAACCCACCATTTTCGCTTTCTTTGAGTTTTACAGAAATAAGAGCTGTTCCATTGACCTTACCACGAACAGGAGAATTTGATAAAAATGTGACAGAGTACAAGAACTCCATTTCTCCAAGTTTTTGGATTGCCTGCAATTCATGAGTACTTGATGTTTGAGAGGTGTTTAGATAATTTAAAAAATCGCTCAGATCTTTCTTATTATGAACTGGGTTTATGAAGGCCATTAATAGTTCTGAGTCAGTGACATGATCGAGGTGGTTTTTCAAGTGGGCTTTGAGGCCTGCATTAGCTTCAAGACATTTCCGTCTGGGTCTTCAAAGATGAAGAGGTTACCCCATTCAGCGTTGATGCGGCCAAGGGCTTTTACATTCTTGGACTTGAGGAACTTTTCATCTTCGTTAAGACTGTTTGTTTTGAGCGTCTGCGTTGCACCAGCGTGTGCTCCATGAGAGTCACGAGGGATGTGGGGCACTGGGCCACCTTCGGTCCAGTGAAGCCCGACTTGTACTCCACCCACTTCCAGGCTGGTCCAATACTCGTTTTGATACTGAACTTTTAATCCCAGCACATCGCGATAGAATGCGACGGCACGGTCCATGTTCTGGACATTGTAGTAAACATCTTGAACTCCGATGATCATTTTTTTCCCTTCTGTTGCTAACTTAGCGACGCGAGTGCACTCGTCCTTTATGTATGCTTGGTTTTATCCCAGTTGTAAATACAGAATTCCAACGTAAGTTATAAAATAAAGGCTGGAGATAAAAGCTTGGATTTTTCCCCGCCCAACTGGAGAAGATGAAGTAGAAGTCCGGTTTAATATGAAGCCTGACCTCAACGGGAAATTAAAAAGATTGAGAGATCTCACAGCACACCGGAATCCCTGCCCAACCTATGCGGAACTGGTGGAACTCATGGCAGACTATATGTTGGATGGAATAGACCCTGTACGGAAAGCTGAAAAAATACAAAAGAAAATGGAAAAGAAAACAGATGGCGCAGAGCAACTTTCAACGGTGAAAGTAAACTCCACTGCAAACCCAAAACCAAACCGCCATTGCTCCGCTCAGACTGAGTGCACCGTCTGGGTCAGAGCTCAAAGCAGGTGCGAGCATGTGGACGAGAAGACCGGACTCAGATGTGACGAAACCAGGAGACTCCAGCTCGATCATGTGATCCCTTATGCCATTAGCCAGGATAGTTCAGAGAAGAATACCGAGCTCGTTTGCACTCAGCATAACCTCTACAGAGCCACGCAGTGGTTCGGAAGTGAGTTTATGAAAAAAAAGATAGGAAGCTCTCCAGGGATTTGAGTGGGCAGATGTTCGCGCGTAGCATTTGACTTGGTGTATTTAACCCTCTGCCTAGTTCAAGATTTGATATTTGCATAACAAGCCTTAATATGGCCTATTATATGAGCTTCTGGATCTACCCATCCATCTACTCATAAACAAACAAACTAATTTATTCGTAGCGTCATTCCTTGTAAAAGGCCTGCTATGTTCAGCAAACTAACTAAATAAAAGGAGTGTATTTTTATGAAAGCTAAATTGTTATTTAACCGTTTTTTTACTTTAGGAGTCACTATAGGCGTGATTTCAAATTTTTTCTTGCCCTCTGTTTATGCAGATCACCGAGAAGATTGGCGTGCAAGATGGGAAGAGCAAAGGGCCTATTATGAGAGAATGCCCCGTTCTTGGACAGGCGGTTTTGAAACTACACACCCTTGTTCAGGGGTGGTAGAGCTTCAACAAGGTCAGACAAAGACAGTGAGTCTTGGAGGTTGGTACAACGTACAGGCCGTGATTCTGCAAATCGAAGGTGTAGATCGAAGCGGTTCCACTCTCGAAGTGTGGGCCAATGGCTCAATGAAAGGCAGGTTCACAGTTCCAGGAGGGGATCCTTCTTATTTTCTAACGATTGGTGAAACGACAGATGAGCTGAAAATTACAAATATCGGTGGTGGCCGAGTGGTCATTCGTGATGTGGACGTTGAACAGTTTCACGGATCCAATGGACCCGTCTTTTACCCACAAACACCTGTCTATTTAGCTCCCGTGCCCCAGAGTTCTTGTTCGGGGCAATATCCTTCTCCCTATCCTGCTTCAATGAACGTCTCAAGCGGTATGAGCAAGCAAGTTCTTGCTGTTTTGGATGTTCTGGAAGATTTTTCGACTTTAGAAGAACGAAAAGTTTTTCTCCAGCCGGTCAGAGTATTGGCCACTTGGACATTTTCAAGGGGTGTGGCATCAGGGGATTTGCACTGCGCGACCCGTGAAGGGCTTCTAGCCCTAGTGAGACAAATGCAATTTGCAAATGGATTTGTTTTGGAAACTCTCCAAAAGAAGGCTTTGCAAGGAGTTGGAGAACAGTATTGGACAGTACAATTTCAGCTCGAGCAAGCTCTGGGTTTACCCATGAGCCCGGCTCCTTCTACATGTCCAGTCCCTTCACCCTCTTGTTCTAAGTAGAATAGTACCACTTTTTGGAGGAGTATCTTTTTTCTAGAATAATCAGAGTGTTTTCTAGAACAGGAGGTGCTCCTCTAAAAAAATTAAAAACAAGATGATAATTTATTTTACTACCCATATGGGTAGATATTGACATAATGCATTATGTTTATTAATGCTCCTCGTTGAAGGAGAAAACTAAATGGCAAATTCTAATTCATTACGTTCTTTTTTCGCTTGGGTCATCTCGCTGTGTACGGTCATTTCGAGCACATCCGTCGCAGACGGTGACGGTGAAGTTGCAATCGCAAAGGCCCAGCTCAATCAGCAAATCATTCTGATGACAGAGATTGAGATTCATGTCGAAGAACCCAATCTCCCCAGATTTAGAGTCCTCAAAATGGCAGCAGAACGAGTGTTGAACTCAGTCAATCAGGATGGACTAGGGAATGATGACACTCTTGGAGAGTATCGTAGGTTGGTACAGATGTTCAATTATTCTGCAGATTGGTTTTCTAAAATTTCAACCCAAATGACTTTTGAGAAAATTAATCAGATTATAAAACTGAACGAAGAAATTGCAAAGGCTCGTAAAATCAAGGGACTTCCCACGACTAAAAATACGGCAACCATTTACTCTGATATCAAAACGCTGCTGGATCAGCTGAGAGCAAATCCACAAATTTCAGACAAGTTAAAGAAAAAAATCGACGACCTGAATACTCCAATAGGCATGGTGATCTCGAGGGCCCTGGCGATGGGAGATCGTCCTCTCACTTTTGAGGCGGCAATCCCACTCTATCGAAGCATCACCTCTCTTTATGAGGATATGAATGAGATGAAAAGCGGATCGTCGGAGTCTCTGTTTCCGACTCTTTTTGAAATCATGGTGCTCAACGAGTCGTTTGGGAGTTTTGCTCAAGTGGAACGGAGCTCGATTGAACAAAGTAGTGTCGAGCAGAGTAAAGTCCAGAAATAAAGTCCGAGCACTGCTCAGACAGAACATCAGGAGGAGATATGGGTTTTATTAAAATGATTGTAATAATTGCCCTTGGATTACTTGCACTAATGGGGGCATCTTCCCACTCTTGGGCCGTGGAGCCTATGGTTTCTGTGGGGAGTGGTCAGGCCTGTTCTCTCGATGAAGATGGGAGAATATTGAATTGGGGATTGAACAGCAGTCCTGAACTCACTCTTCCTAAAGAATTAGTAAATAAAAAATGGAAAGCTGTATCAGCAGGGAGTTCTCATATCTGCGCAATTCTTGAAAGTGGATTGGCAAGGTGCTGGGGAAATTCGTCTCTGAATCAGACAATTCTTCCCTTAGGTTTTGAAAACGCGAAGTGGCAAGCTATCTCTGCGGGGGGAGCGCATAGCTGCGGGATTCTCGAAAAAAGTAGAGAAGCGAAGTGCTGGGGGGGGGTATTAGAATATAACCAAACTGAAGTCCCTAGTGGCTTAGTACATGCGAAGTGGAAGGCCATCTCAGTTGGATCGGAGCATACCTGTGCGATCCTAGAAAGTGGGGAAGCGAAGTGCTGGGGAGATACAAATTTTGATAAAACAACTCTCCGCAAAGGTTTTGAAAATGCGAAATGGAAAACCATCTCGGCCGGGGATGCACATTCTTGCGGAATTCTTGAGGATGGGCGAGCTCAATGTTGGGGATGGAAATATCCAGAATCAAGGCTCGAAAAAACTTCGCTTCCAGATGGTTTAGAAGACGTGAAGTGGAAAACTATTTCGGCAGGTAACTATCGCACCTGTGGTCTTTTAGAAAACGGAGAGGCACGGTGTTGGGGAGAATTAAAAGAGGGTTTGATCCCATCCCCTAGTGAATTAGAAAACATGAAATGGAAAGCGATCTCGACAGGTGGCAGCTCCACTTGTGCGATTCTTGCAAATGGTGAGACTGTTTATTGCTGGGATGCTATCAAAACGACTATTACGACTGTGCACTTACTGCCTGAGTATCCCTTCGGGATATCAAATCTCGAACTAGGTTTAGGGAGACTGATGGCCGTAGTGAGTCCTGTAAAAAAAGCATTTTTAGGGAGAGTTCTGGAAGTTTTAAATAAACTTAAAAAACCAGATGAAAGATTAAATTTAACCAACCTCAACGCTTTCAAACTACGTCTTTTTCTCCTGAACGCTCTCGGCCCTTTTATGGAAGATCTTTCTTCCGCGTATGAAAAAGAGCATGTAGTCCCGAAATATCTCGTCGCACGAGAGCAGGCTAATATTGAAAACGAAATCAAATGCCTCGCTGATTTGGATTGTAACGCTTCTTTGAAGATACTGAGCCTTGAACTCATCCAA
>JAHFAB010000437.1 GCA_023250795.1 Bacteriovoracaceae bacterium | reverse complement strand
TTTGTAGAACGAGTCAAAACCTCACCCCATTCGGCTGCGTTCGGGTACTTGGAAAAGACCCCGGAAACCCCAGAAGAACCCTCCCGAAAATCTTGGAAAACGCTCACCTTCTTAGAGTTCGAAGAGCAGTGTAAAAAAGTATCTTATGGGCTCATGAGCCTAGGCGTGAAGCCCAAAGATCGCGTAGCTATTTTATCCAATACACGTTTCGAATGGGCTCTCTTCGATATCGCCACATTGGGCGCCAGTGCCATCACTGTACCCATCTATGCTTCTTCGTCGCCCGAGGACGTATCTTACATCCTCAGTCACTCGGAAGCGAAAATCTTGATTCTAGAAAATGGTGCACAACTAGAAAAAATCAGATCGATCTGCGAAACGATTTTGACACTTGAAAAAATCGTCTTGATGGAGTCGCCAAAAGAAACCCAAAAAGAACCCAATATCGCAAAGACCACCCAATTTTCTAAAGAAACCCTCTCTCTTGAAAAACTCAAGGTCCTAGGAGCTACGGAAGAAAACAAAGATGCCACTCGGTTTACTAAAAACCTACTCCGGGCGGAGCCAGAAGACCTACTCACCATTTGCTACACTTCTGGCACGACAGGAATACCCAAAGGCGTCATGATCTCCCACCTTAATATGATGAGCATGCTTGAGGACTGTTGGAAGATTCTGTCTCAAACCCTGATCCCTGAAGCAGATACGACCCTGTTTTTTCTCCCATTCTCACACATCATAGGAAAAGCAGAGTCCATGGCCACTTATGTCTTTGGATGGAAAGGTTGTTTTGCCGAGTCGATTGACCAGCTCATGAACAATATCCAAGACGTTAGACCGACACTCATGTTCTCAGTTCCTAGAATTTTCGAAAAAGCCTATAATAAAATCCACGCCGCTTTAGAAAATGATCGCTCCAAGACAAAGAAAAAGCTCTTCGCATGGGCTTTGCAAACGGGTAGAAACTATTTTGAATATCGATGGAAAAAGAAATCCCCACCCATCGCACTAAAAGCAGAATACGCACTGGCCAAACAACTCGTGTTCAAAAAAATCACTCAGAAGTTTGGGGGACGCCTCAAGTTCGCCGTCTGTGGTGGTGCTCCCCTCCCCAAAGAGATTGCAGATTTTTTTGAAATCGCAGGTCTCACGATCTTAGAAGGCTATGGCCTCACAGAGACTTGCGGACCGATCACACTCAACACCCCTGACAAACATAAAAATGGAACCGTGGGACCCCCCATGTCAGATGTCACCCTCCGTTTTGAAGAAGACGGGGAAATCTTGGTAAGATCAGACAAAGTCTTTCCCGGTTATTATAAAGATGATACAAGAACCGCCTTTACCGACGAGTGGTTCCATACAGGAGATATTGGGAGCTTTGATTCGGAGGGTTTTCTGCAAATTACAGATCGGAAAAAAGACCTCATCATAACTAGTGCAGGAAAAAATATTGCACCTCAGAAAATTGAAAACTGGATGAAATCTCAGAAATTTATTAACCAATTTGTTGTTCACGGTGACCAAAGAAACTACCTCACAGCGCTGCTCACGCTGGACCGAGAGCAAATCATCCAATACGCAAATGCTCATCAGATTATTTTTAGTGATTATTCGGGTCTGATTAAGAACTCGAAGATACAAGATCTCATTCAAAAAACAGTGGATCAGGTCAATGAAAAGTTGGCCAGTTACGAACAAATCAAGAAATTTATTATTTTACCTCAAGATTTTTCGATCGAGTCAGGAGATCTCACTCCCTCTCTCAAAATCAAACGCAATGTCATTACTCGAAAATACAAATCTGAACTGGACAGAATGTATCTCCAGAGTGATTAGGCAAAGTGAGTGAACGGGCTTGACTAATCTAAACAAAACAGTTACCAAGCTTAAGTAAGCAATATCACAGTGAGGTTTTAATTATGGCTCGTGTAACGATCGAAGATTGTTTGGGCAAAGTCGAAAACATGTATGAACTCGTTCATCTGGCTACGAAACGAACAAGGCAGCTTTACAAGGGCTCTGAGCCTTTGATTAAAAGTAAGAATCGCGTCATTGTGACCGCCCTTCGTGAAATTGCAGCAGGGAAAGTACGAGCGACTTTTGATAAGCCATCCGATTCTAACGAGGATTTACCACCGCTCGCCAACTAGATAGGGACTACGAAATGAAGCATCATCTTATTTTTCAACTCGAAGA
>JAHFAB010000067.1 GCA_023250795.1 Bacteriovoracaceae bacterium | reverse complement strand
TGGTCGAAGTGTCATTTGTGGCATCCGTAAATCCATAGGCATCATAATCAGAATCTTTGTCATTGCGATAGATATCAAAGCATCCTTTGGGATTATTATATGCAGTGCCAGAGGTGTCTAGGCTTTCACAGATTCGGATTTCTTTGATGTAATACTTCAGGGAAACGAGCTGATTTGTTATCGATGCGTCATTTTCTCCATTGGTAGTGGTGGAGGTAAACGGAGCAATAGTTTCTTCTGAGAGTCCTAAGAAATTTTTGTATTTTGCATAATACTCCGAAATCGCAAGTGCTGCCTGGGCGCTCGGGTTAATCAGGCTGACGTTCAGATCAGCGCTCCCAGCGACTCCCTTTCCGCAACCAGAGGCTGAGATGAGGACAGGGATTGTGAGACAGAGAGATAAAAAAAAGAATTTTCTGCTTCGAGTCATGGCTGTGCTCCTTCAATAATGTGTAACTCTTATTGAAAGGCTAAAAGTAGAAAAAGAAAAGAAGAAAATTTCGTTTAGTCACTTCGGTCCAACCAGCCACTGAGCTTTGACCCGAGCCACTTCTTGTCCTTCAGCATTTTTGACAGAACCTAGAACCTCAATCGTTCTTTTTTCTGGGTTCTCGGTGACAGGTGACTGACTTTCAGCAGTGAGGGTTCCTCGAGCTTTTTTGAGGTATTCGATTGAAAACCCGACAACGATGGCGCGAGTGTTTTTAGGGAGAGAAGAAATCAACGCAAGTCCAGTGGCGAGTTCTCCCAAATTGGCCATGGCCATGGCGTGGATTGAGCTTAAGTGATTTCTCACTCCTCTTCTATCGTGGAGTTTGACTTGCGCAAAACCGGGTTTGATTTCTTGGATCAAAGGTTTCATCTGACCTGTGTAGGGAACATAAACACCAAAGACTTTGCTGAAAAGGTGTTTGCCCAAGGGGAGGTGTTCAAATTTTTTCCAAAGTGGGAGTAAGGACTCTGAGTCAATAGATTTCAAAGGCGATTTCATGTGGGGTATCTCCTGTGCCAGGCTTTGGGTTGTGTGAAAGTGAGAATACCCAGTTTTGAAAGGGTAGAGCCGATCCCAGAATGTCCTCGGCCAGACCAGGGGAGTCTCGGGCTCACTCGATCACAGCAGTTCCAGTAAGCGCTTCCCGCATGGACTTTTTCAAGAATTTTCCGCGCTCTTTCAGGGTCTTTGCAATAGACAGAGGCTGTAAGACCATACTCCGTGTCGTTCATGAGAGCGAGAGCTTGCTCGTCGGAGGCAACTTTCTGGATACCAATTATAGGACCGAAAGATTCTTCCCTCATGAGTTCCATCGTGTGATTGACGTCTGAAAAAACAGTGGGTTCAAAAAAAGCTCCCCCTTTTCTCTGTGCTCTTTTTCCCCCTGTGAGAAGCTTTGCTCCTTTCGAAAGGGCGTCTTGAACTTGTTTTTCGAGAACCTCGATTTGTAGTTCTCCGCGAGTGAGCCGACCGATGTAAGTTTTTTCGTCCATGGGATCACCCATAGAAAATCCTTTCACCGTTTCTACAAAAGCGTCTAGAAATTTCAGATAGATTTTTTCCTGGACATAGATTCTCTCAACCGAGCAGCAGCTTTGCCCCGTATTGTACATCGCACCATCAGCAGTGCCAGCAGCGGCACTGGCTACATCCACATCTTCGCAGACATAGACCGGGTCTTTTCCACCGAGCTCGAGTTGAACTTTCATGAGTTGTGGGGCGGCCATTTCTGATATTTTTTTTCCGGTTGCATAAGAACCTGTGAAAAAAATCCCGTTCAGTTTTTGTTGTAGAAGGTACTGCCCCGTTTTTCCGGCACCTACGACTGGGATAAAAACGTCTTTGGGAACTCCGGCTTCATGGAGTAGATCAGCGATAGCAAGTCCTGTGAGTGTGGCAAATTCGGAGGGCTTGTAGAGGACGGTATTTCCCGTCAAAAGAGCTGGGATGAAAACATTGGAGCCCACAAAGTACGGATAGTTCCAAGCAGAGATATTGCTAATTACGCCCAGGGGTTCATGGGTGATGACTTCTTCTAGCTTTTTCTCTTCTGAAAAAACCGTTTCAGGGTACAGCGTTTTTTCAGTGTTTTCTAAGAAGAAATCAATACGACCTTTGAGGCCGTTCAGTTCGTTTCGGGATTGGGTGATGGGTTTACCCATTTCTTCCGTGAGGATTTTGGCGAGTTTTTCTTTTCGGTCCTCGACTAAGTCTGAGAATTTTTTTACAGCCTGTAATTTTTTTTGCAAAGGCACCTCTCGCCAAGCGCCTTGTGCAGACTTTGCGTTTAGAAATTTCTGATGAACTTGCTCGAGTGAGTCTTCAGTTACCATTTTTACCTCCGTTTTTAAGAAATTCTCGTAAAAGGATTTTTCCGTCCATGAAAGTCTGATCGTCCGGGTTGTGAAACTCAGGATGCCATTGTACGGCATAGACAAAGGGCCCCTCTTTCATTCGTACAGCTTCGATGAGTCCGTCGGATTTGCTTCTGGCTTCGACCGTGAGCGAAGGAGAGAGTCGATCAATTCCTTGGTGGTGAACGGAGTTGACTTTCTCAATTTTTGATCCGGGGTAAAGGGAACTCATGAGTGAGTTTGGTTCTAAGACGACTTCATGCGAATGTGCATCATAGATTTCCCAGTTGCGATGGACGCTTGAGTTTGGAACTTGGGTTTGGATGTCTTGGTACAGCGTGCCTCCGAGAGCGACGTTGAGAAGTTGCAGACCTCTGCAGATCCCCAAAATGGGTTTGCCTTGTCGGATAAACTCTTTGACGAGTGCAATTTCATAGAGATCGCGGATACGGTCTCCGTTCCACTCCGGTTTGAGTGGTTTTTCTCCGTATGATTCGGGAGAGACGTCGGAGCCTCCCTGTAAAACGAGCCCGTCTAAATCTGTAACTATCTTTGTTGAATATGAAGGGATCATATAAGCGATGCAGTTTTCCGACATCACCCATTTTGCCATGGACTCTTCAAGATAAAGCAAAGTTTTTCCCTTGAAAATAGGGCGTTTTGGGTCAGAGTGAAAAAAACAAGCAGAAATTCCTATTCGCTTTAGGGAGATAACGCCTCCGAGAAAATCCTTCTAAAATCTTCTTTTTTTACGGGTTTCGGACCACTGGGATGGCAGACGTCTTTGAATGCGATTTCCGTGAGAGCATCGAGTTGGTCTTTTTTAACACCGCTCTCATTTAGGAAACGTGGAATTCCGGTTTCAGCTTTGAGTTCACTCAACCATTTGAGAAAGTCAGGGCCACTCGGATTTTTTAGACCGATCGTTTGTCCTAAAGTTTCGAAACGCTCAGGTACCGCTGAGAGGTTAAACGCAAGAGCGTGATCAATCATGATGCCGTTCGCTGTTCCGTGATGAAGATCAGCAACTGTGGAGAGGGCGTGTGCGCAGGAGTGAGTCAGGCCAAGTCCTTTTTGAAAAGCAATCGCTCCCATCATAGAGGCTAGGAGCATTTGTCCACGCGCTTGGAGGTCGTGTGGATTTTTTACACATTGAACAAGGCTTTTTGAGGCCAGACGAAGTCCTTCTAATGCTACCCCGTCACAGATCGGGTGAAAACCTTGGGCCAGGTAAGATTCGACGAGGTGAGTGACGGCATCCATCCCCGTAGCAGCTGTCATTTTTGCTGGCAAATCCAAAGTGAGTTCAGGATCTGCGAAAACTGTTTTTGCTAAAAGAAGGGGAGAGAAGATAATTTTCTTCACATGGGTTTTGTCGTCTGAAACGACTGTGCTTCGTCCGACTTCACTCCCAGTGCCAGCCGTGGTGGGGAGAGCGACCCAGTGTGGAATTCGATTTTCGATTGGGCGAGCGTTTGCAAGCCCGTCTTCGTAGTCAAAAAGATTTCCAGTATGTGTTGCCATCAATGCGATAGCTTTGGCCACATCGATTGCAGCTCCACCACCTACAGCAATGATCGAATCAGCTTGCTGACTTTTATAAGCGTCGGTGCCTGCGTTGACCTGAGATTGAACTGGATTTCCCCAGACTCCTGAAAAAACTGTGGGGCGGAGCCCATTTTTTTCAAGATCTTTGACAAAATTTTTGAAAAACGCAAACTCGGCCACCCCCTTGTCTGTCACGACCAAAGGGCGTTTGAGGTTGAGCTGTGTGAAAGCTTGGCCTACTTGGTTTCTCACGCCTGGGCCAAAATGGATGAGTGTGGGAAAAGAAAAAGTGTAAGTGGACATGGTGATCTCCTTTATATGATTTCGAAATATCTTTGATGTTCCCAGTTCGTGACTGAATCTTGGAACTGGCTCCACTCCCATTCTCGGGAGCGGGTGAAGTGATCTAAAAATTTTTCTCCAAAAATTTCGTGTGCGATTTTAGATTGAGAAAGTTTTCGAGTGGCTTCGTCCAAAGAGCGTGGAAAGCGAGTGTGTTTCGTGTCTTGATAAGCACTGCCTTTGATAGGAGCGTCTTTGAGTTCTAGTCCTTTTTCTATTCCATAAAGTCCGGAAGCTGTGGCCGCTGCGATGGCCAAGTAAGGATTGACATCCGAACCTGGGACCCTCACTTCGACGCGCGTAGACTTTTCGCTGCCCGTCCCCGAAGCTGACGTAATTACGCGAAGTGCCGCTGTTCTATTGTCAATGCCCCAGGTGGGTTTGGTCGGAGCCCAGTATCCATCTACAAGGCGTTTGTAACTATTGACAGTGGGAGCATAGAAGGGAAGGATTTCAGGTAGACAGAGGAGTTGTCCGGCCAGATAACTTTCAAAAATCTTGCTCATTTTATGAGGATTTTTAGAATCAAAAAATAAATTCTTGTCTTCTGTAGTGTTCCACAGACTTTGATGAAGATGCCCGCTGCAACCGGGGAGCTGTGCATTCCACTTGGCCATGAAACTTGCGATGATTCCAAAGCGATAGGCTATTTCCTTTGCACTTGTTTTAAAAAGTACAGCCCGATCAGCCGCTTCAAGCGCGTTTGAATATAAAATCGCCGCTTCAAAAACACCTGGACCTGTTTCAGTGTGCAGTCCCTCGAGTGGGATCCCAAAAAGCCGAAGCTCGTCCATCAAAGCGGTAAAATAGGGTTGATTAAGAGCGGTGCGGAGGAGGGAATATCCAAACATTCCGGGCGTGATGGGTTCGAAGTCCGTGTACTTTTTTTCTGCTAGGGTGTGTGGGGTTTCTTTGAAGTTAAACCACTCAAACTCCATCCCACATTTTGCGATAAATCCCATTTTATGAGCTTTTGCTAGAACTTTTTTGAGTAATTGGCGTGGACAAACTTCTTCTGCCTCGTTTTGAAAATCTGCAAGAAAGAAAGGTGTACCGCCCTCCCAAGGAATTTTTCGATAGGTCGACAAATCGACTTTAGCAAGAGCGTCAGGATAACCCGAGTGCCAACCCGTATACTTCGAGTTATTATAGCAGACATCAGAGGAGTCCCATCCAAAAATCACATTGCAAAATCCGAAACCCGCATCTGTCTCTGTCGCGGAGAGAAACTTATCTTTGTGGAGGTATTTTCCTCGAAGCACTCCGTCGATATCCGTGATGGCGACTTTCACTTTTTGGACATCTGAGCTTTGGAGTTCAGTGAGGACATTTTTGTGTAGTATGGATTGAGTGGTTGGGGTGTGCATAACGCCTATCTTTACCTAGGTGAGGGGTGTTGGGCAACTTATAAATTATGAGTTACCCAATTGAAAACAAGCTCTATGCTCACCTTCATTGTTTCGGTACAAAATATAATCTCAACCTTACGCAATTATTTATGTCGCTGAGTATAGAAGTAGAGAGATTATTTACAGAAGAAGTCTATTGGATAAGTTGTTCAAAACAGATTTAATCAGTTTTATATTTTGAAATATGAAAATTAAAATCTTATTATTACACTTTAAAAGCATTGCCCCTTCATATTTTTTATTATAAACACGCCACATGACTCGTACTAAACAACTTTCTTTTTTACCCAAAATGAGATTTGATCATGGGGGTGATATTGGCAAAGGGAAGCGAAAAGAAAGACGTCCTTTTGATCCCAAACGACCTCTTCATCTTGTGCTCAGGTCTGTGCGTGCAAAGGGAGAGTGGTCGCTTCTTCATCATAAAAACAAAGACAGAGTCCGTGATATTGTTTATAAGACAGCCGAAAAAGAGGGGGTGAAAATTTATAGCTTTGCAAATGTTGGAAACCACATTCATCTCCTTATTTTTTCGAAAAAAAAACGTCATTTTCAGAAATTTCTTAGAATTATAGCTGGTTTGATTGCAATCATAATTACGGGTGCTACAAAGGCAAATCCAGTCGGTCGTTTCTGGGAAAAATTGGCTTATTCTAGAATAGTAACTTGGGGTCGAGAGTACCTAACTCTCAAAGCCTACTTGATTAAGAACTTGTTAGAAGCTTCAGGATTGTGGAACCGAAAAAAATACCCAGATCTTGGTTTTGCTTTTGCCTCGTTAAGAGAGGCGGGGATTCCTCCTCCTTAGTGGGGTAAGTCTGTAGTTTGTTTTAAATCAGACTTTACCTTCCTTAGGACTGGGATTTTTAATGCTGCAAACATGGCAGGTTACAAAAAAAATTAAAACAGACACATTGTCAGTGGTGACACATTTGATTAATTTTTAATGCTGCAGCACAATACGAAATGTACAGCATTTGTTTTGTTTCTGGGGAGTGGGGGGGAATATGAAATTATTTTCAAAGGGGTTTTTGTTTTTAGTTTTGATGTTGGTAAGTACGGCTTTGCTTTTCTTGGCATATGCAGAAGATAATCCTCAAAACCCCCCTGCAGATGATTTTCTCGGTTCTGTGAAAAATATTCTATGGGTGGATAAAATAATAAAAAGTGACAATGTAAACTGTTTTAAGACCCAGGGCATAGATGGTGGGATTTTGCAGCTTTATGTTTTTGATCCAGTAAGTCTAGAAAATGTATGTGTTTGGCCAGCAAGCCCTGCTACAGTGCAGGAGATACAAGCGGAGTGTATTAAGCTACCAGATCACAGGCTTGAAGTGGGCACGCGTATAGCACCTAATGGTTGTGAAGCGATCGAATGGAAGTGCTGTGCCAAAGATCCACAACCCGCACCAACTTCAGAACCCACACCTGAGGCTTCTCCAACTCCGGAGACTTCTCCAAGTCCAAGTCCGACACCAAGCCCAACACCTAAACCAACTCCCAAAAAGTGTGTAATCAGTAAAAAATACAAAGATGATCCTACTGCAACGTATGACCCAGTTGCAGCGGAAGAGAATAAAAAGAGATTGGAGGCGATTATATGGAGTATAAAGTTATCTAAAGTGGATAGGAATTCATATGCGTATCTAAAAGAGATTGAAAAAATAGGAATAAAATTGAGAGATACAGTGGAGTCAGACCCGGTGAATGATGGCAAGTATACAGTATCCATCTTTTTGGGTGGTGTATTATACAAGATGGACGTAGCAGAATTAGAACGTTTTTTTGACGGAATAGCTCTTGGACTTGATATTGTAAATGGCACATTGTTGTTGCTTCCCTCCCAGTGCTACAATGTTACTTGGAAGGTTTACAACTATGGTATGGCTGGTTACTGGAACTCTACGATTCAACCATTTACAGCGGGAAAGGCTGTAGGTGAGTTAATGTCTAGGGGTATGTCTCTTGATGATGCAGTTACCAAAACGTGTAATAATGATGACTTTAGAGAAATTGCAAAAGAATGTCCCCGTAATTTCGAGTATGAGAAGCAATGCAATCAATATAATTTGCAAGATCAAATGAAACGTGTGGAAATCGAAATTGCTCATTTATCAGGCAGTGACAATCCTAATGATATAGAAAAGTTAAAAGAGCTAAAAGAATCGCTTATAGATCTTCAGATAAAAGCATTTGAATTGGAACATAAGAACGAAATGGACGAAATGGACAAAATGGATCAAAATCCGACGTGTGAAGAGCCCCCGTGGCTCGAGTAAGTTTGTAATACATCTGTAACCGTGCAATCTCCGTAGAGGTTTGATTTTTCTCCATTCTGGCCTTGGAAAGTTTCGTATTTATCAGTGTTGAGGCTAGGGTGAATAATGAAAAGTGGGAAATGATCTATTTCCCATAAAGTTAACCCTTCCAATTATGGACAAAATCAAGCTATTATTGGAAGGGTTAACTTATGCCACATTTGAGATCACGTTATGCCATCCAAGTTTTAAAGAAGAAACTGCGTTTTTCTTCGGTCGTTAGCATACAGGTGGCAATCTGTGAGGATTTACTTCTTGATCCAAAAAGGGCCTAAAAAAATAACAGCTTACAAAATTATTTTGGCTGAAAAACTGGATCTAAGAGAGCTTGAAATCCTTTTGGCGTTCAGGAAGCGAGCAGAAAATGAGCACTTTACAATACAGTTAA
>JAHFAB010000436.1 GCA_023250795.1 Bacteriovoracaceae bacterium | reverse complement strand
TTTGTTTTTTCAGAAAACCCTACAAAATAGAGATAAGAATCAACGGCTAAAGTAACATGCTGGTTGACGCTTAATGTTACATTGTGTAAGTAGGTTTTGCAATGCCAAAGCAGGTGATTATCCCCATTCCCAGTCGAGATTTTGATCCAACAGAGATCGCGGTCCCTTGGAAAATTTTATCCAGTGCTGGCATAAAAATCTATTTTTCCACTCCTGATGGGGTCCCCGGTGTGTGTGATCAGAGGATGTTGACGGGTCAGGGGCTTGGCATTTTCTCTCCTCTTTTACGTGCGAATCAAAATGCGCGTTCTTGTTATGAGGAAATGACAATCTCAGAAAACTTTAGAAATCCACTGAAATGGAAAGATCTAAAAGAGGGTGATTTTGAGGGTCTTCTCTTACCAGGCGGGCATGCCCCAGGGATGAAAGAATATCTCGAATCTGAAATTCTTCAGTCCTTTGTGAGTCGATTTTTTGCAGCAGAAAAACCAGTGGGTGCTATTTGTCATGGAGTTGTTCTAACTGTGCGAAGTAAAAGAGCGGATGGAAAAAGTGTTCTTTACAGTAAAAAAACTACGGCACTGCTCAAATCTCAAGAGTTAACAGCTTGGGCTTTGACTTGTTTGTGGTTAGGCTCTTATTACAGAACTTATCGTATAACGGTAGAGGATGAAGTGAAACAGGGTTTGACATCATCAGAGGATTTTCTATCGGGTCCTATACCCTTGAGTCGGGATCAGCCCTCACGTTTGGATTATGGATTTGTGGTTCAAGATAAGAACTATGTTTCTGCAAGGTGGCCCGGAGATGCTCATTGTTTTGGAAATCGGTTTTTAGAATTACTAAAGTGAGAGGATGGTTACTTCGTCAGAAGAAGTGGATTCGTCGCTGTATGAGCTAAACTTTACAAATTCTATCAACAATGCTAGAAGCCTCGCATGCGTGTGCTTTTACTGACCGCCCCCATGACGCAGCTGAATACCCCGTACCCTGCGACTGCTTATCTCACAGGGTTTCTACGAAGCCAGAGTTTGGAAGTGATCCAGGCGGATCTCTCCATTGAGCTTGCGCTTGAACTTTTTTCAAAAGAAGGGCTGAAAAAAATACAGGGGAAGGTGGGTAAAAAATTCAAACTCTATGAAGCTTACTTAGAAACGATCGAACCGGTCATTCGTTTCTTGCAGGGGAAAGATCCCACACTGGCCTATCGAATTGTCCAAAGAGGGTATCTGCCAGAGGGGCCGCGGTTCTTGCAGATCGAAAACTTACAAGACGCGTTTGGAAGCCTTGGGATGACCGATGCCGCAAAATACTTGGCCAGTCTCTATGTAGACGATCTTGCAGATATCATAAGAGCCGAGATCGATTCTCGTTTTGAACTGAGCCGATATGCCGAAAAATTATCCGCAAGCGCTCCTTCTTTTACCCCTCTCTTAGAGGCACTCGAGTCACCCCAACCCACATTAGTAGATGAAATGCTCGATGATTTGACTCGAGATCTTCTCAAAAAACACGCCCCAGACGTGATAGGGATCACCGCCCCTTTTCCTGGAAACGTGTATGGTGCTTTTCGAATGGCTAGGGCGGTAAAACAATCGAACCTAGATCTCCCCATTATTTTTGGAGGAGGGTATGTCAATACAGAACTCAGATCTCTCGAAGACTCACGAGTTTTCGATTTCGTAGATTATATTTGCTTGGATGATGGAGAAAAACCACTCCTCTGTCTTTTGGAGTACTTGCAGGGTAAGCGCTCGAAAAAAGATCTTTATCGAACATTTCTCAGAGAAAATGGCAAAGTGGTTTTCATCTCAAACCCCAAAGAACACGACATCCCTCACCGAGCGACTGGGACTCCAACCTATGACTGGTTAGACCTCTCTTCTTATCTCTCACTTTTTGAGATGCTCAATCCGATGCATCGCCTCTGGTCCGATGGACGGTGGAACAAGCTGACGCTTGCCCACGGCTGTTATTGGAAGAAATGCAATTTCTGTGATCTGTCTTTGGATTATATCGGGAGATATGATCCAGCCTCTGCAGATCTCGTCATAGATCGAATAGAAAAGCTGATTGCAGAGACGGGGCAAACTGGATTTCATTTTGTCGATGAGGCCGCTCCCCCCGCATTATTGCGCGAGCTTGCGAAGCGATTGATTGAGAGAAAAGTAAACATCACTTGGTGGGGCAATATCCGTTTTGAAAAAACATTT
>JAHFAB010000435.1 GCA_023250795.1 Bacteriovoracaceae bacterium | reverse complement strand
ATATTCATGTTGGAACAGAGCCATGGCCTTGGTTAGGAATTCCTTCGGGAGTCTACATCAAAAACCCTGGGATGAGCGTTTGGGTTTTTCTTCTACTGGGAAAACTCTTTCGCGTGACCAATCCAATGGAGCTTTGTCGAGCGGTTGAAATTCTCAATATTACAGCACTTGGACTCATGATCTATTTTGCAGTCAAAATTATTACTCCAAAAGAACAGAAAAGCTGGTTCTGGGCCATGGCTCTTGCTTGTGTCAATCCCTTTGCCGTCATGTATCACCGGAAAATCTGGGCCCAATCTGTTTTACCGATTTTTAGCCTATTTTTTCTTATGAGTTGGTGGAAACGCCATCGGCGTGGAGGAGCCTTTTTTTGGGGACTACTGGGCGCATGCATGGGGCAAATCCATATGAGCGGGTTTTTCTTTTCAGCAGGGTTTGTTCTCTGGGCTTTGATCTTCGACAGACGTTCCATCCAGTGGAAACCCTGGTTTCTGGGGTCGGTGTTTGGATCACTGACTTTGATCCCTTGGTTTGTTCATTTGGCTACTGAACCCACAGGACATCCCCTGGTTTTTGGTTGGGGTGAAGCCATACAACTCAAATTTTGGGTTTTCTGGATCACCGACTCCCTAGGACTGCATCTCGGAAATGCTCTGGGAGTTCTGAACGGAAATGGCCTCTGGGATCAAATTTCAGATTTTATCAGATATCCCCTTATTTTAGGTCACCCGAGCTTTATGGTAGGCATCGCCCATCTTGTGATTGCTCTTCTGGGTGTGGGAATTGTTTTTAGGAAAATTCTAACAGGAAAATGGCCCAGAAATTATCAAGAATTTTTTCGAGGAAACGGTTCTGAGACTGTTTTTGCTCAAAATTCCGCTCTCTTTGGTTACGGGATTTTGATCACGGTCTCTTCTGTCCTCATTCATCGATTTTATTTGTTAGTGACCTTTCCATTAGAATTTGTTTTCCTCGCCCGACTTGCCCTTTCGGACCAGAAGTGGGGACAGCTCTGCCTCACTGGACTTTTCGTCGCTGAGCTTTTCATATCGATGAACTTCTTAGTCTATATCCACGACCATGACGGAGCCATCCATGGAGATTATGGGCAGGCCTTTCGCACTCTTAAGGCAAATCCCGAGGCAACACCATGACTCCCCAGAGCGTGATTCGAAAATACTATGGCTTCCAGTTCTTTTTCTCGCTCCTCCTTTGGTTGCCCATCTTTTATGAATATCAAAAAAGAACCGGCCTCAATGATGCGCAGATTTTTAACATTCAAAGTATTTATTACCTCGTATTTTGTCTCTTTGAAATTCCCACTGGATTTTTGGCTGACCGCTTTGGTTACCTCAAATGCATGCAAGCCGGGGCATTGACTCTGGTTGTTTCTAATTTACTGCCAATTTTTTCTCAGAATTACGATGGATTTTTGATTCACTTTTTATTGATCGCTCTAGCGCGGTCTTTCATCTCGGGCGCATCGAGCGCTTATCTTTATGAATTTCTTTCGAGTCTTGACATGAGCCGAGAATATAAAAAAATAGAAGGCAGAGCACGCTCTTACAGTCTCGTTGGAAAAGTCGTCTGCTGGGCAGGAATTGGGCTGCTCATGAAATGGCATCTGACTCTTCCCTATTGGCTCACTGCTTTTTCAGCTTTGGTTTCTCTAGGATTTGCCTGCGTGTTGCCAAGGCTAAGAGTTCAGAGCCCACCTAAAAAAGAAAATCAATGGGTTCATATCACCAGAGTGCTGAACGAATCTCCGTTTCTCCTCCTTGTGATGTTCCAAGGAATCGGGATTTTTGTTTTGGCCAGAATCTGTCAAGTCAGCCTATTTCAGCCCATTTTAGCTTCAAAATCATTTGACCTGGGAAGCTACGGAGCCATCATGTCCCTGATGACGATTTTCGAGGCAATAGGATCTGCAAAACCCCAGTGGTTACAAAAAGGACAAACTGATCTTCGCTCTGTTTTCTGGATGACTCTCCTCATGGCCGGAAGCTTGATCTTCATCCCCTCCGCTGGAAAATGGGGAACTCTAGTTTGTCTCTGCCTTTTTTCTATCGCAACGGGTGTTTCATTTCCGATACAGAGACAACTCCTCAATCATGCCATTCGAGAGTCTCGGTTCCGTGCCACTCTCATGTCTTTAGAATCGCTCATCGATCGAGGCGTGAACGCCGTGGTTGCAGGGATGATCGGGGGCTACTTGA
>JAHFAB010000066.1 GCA_023250795.1 Bacteriovoracaceae bacterium | reverse complement strand
GGAAAAATCACTATCCGTCCCCTTGCAACGCAAGACATTGCATTTTTAATTTCCTATATGCATGAATCTCCTCCAGAGTTCCTTGAAAAAATAGGATTCGATCTCAGCAAACGCCTGGACAGAGAAGCCCATCGGACAAAACTATTTGAGAATGTTAAAGCAGACCACAAACAAGGAACATACCATAGCGTTGCAGCACAACTGGAAGACAAGACAATCGCTGCAGTTTTTTTACCACTTCGTGAATTGCCAGACACCCCCCGGGCGCATTTTCATATTTTTGATTTAAACTGTCGTGCCAAGGGTCTCGGGTTACCTATACTAAAAGCTGGACTACAAATGCTCCTCACTCATCACAAACTATCAAAGGTTTATATTGAACCAAAATTCGACAACAAGCCTATGAATCGCCTACTCCAAAAAGCGGGCTTTCATTTTCTTGGAGAAACCATTTTTTCAGGTCCTACAACAATTGTGTTTAAGGCTTCTCGATATGAAGTGTTGTCTGAGATGGTAAGTAATGGCTTGGTTTAAAGCAAAAAAGCTAATACAAAAACCCAAACAGATAAAGTGGAATTCTATTTTTATACCCATGCTCTTGTTGATCTAAAACTAGGAAAGCATTTTTTTCTCGTACAATCTGGTTACCATCTTTAGATGGCCCGCCAACTTCAAAAACTAAATTATCCACCTGGAAATCAGCATTTGGATGAGAAAATACAGAATGCTTTAGTTTAACTTGATTGAGAAAAAAAGTTTCTCGCACAGCGCCAACCGAGCCTTCTAGTTGGATAGATCCTACAATTGATTCTAATAAATTGGGGTCTGCAATAAATATTTTTTCCGGTTTTCTAACTAGTTTATGACTTTTTTGAAATGACCTCAGAAACTGCATCAAACCAGCTGTCTGTAAATATTCGAAAAACTTATACGTGTATTCCTTAGATAGATTAAGCCCTGAAGAAATTTTTTCAATATTAGGTGAAAATGGAGGAGAGCTTGCAACTAACCAAAGCATTTTCCTCAGAGTTGGGATTTTTGCCTGAGAAATTGAAAAAAGAGTGGGAATATCCTCTGATATTACCTTTTCTATGACATTCATTAATTTTTGCTGAAAAGTTTTTTCTCCCTCCAAAAAAAATGGGTAATACCCCGATTTTAGATATTTCTTGAACTCAGGAAGTGGTTGCACCACTTTGCAGATTTTTTCACTCATCTCAATATGATTTTCTATAATCTCTCCTAGAGAAACTGGATCAAAATGAACGTTTTGAGTAAGATTTAGATACTCTCTAAACGAAAGCCCATGTAAGGAAAATGGAGCCACCCTTCTCGAAAGATCTCCAATCCCCTTAGAAAAAGCGATAGAAGAGCTTCCGCTGAGTAATATTTTTTTGTTTTTATAAACATCAGTTAAATTTTTTATTTCCTGAGTCCAAAGAGGATACTTGTGTATCTCATCAAAAATGAGCGCTTCCCCACCCATCTGAAAGTATTCTTTACCCAGATTAAAAATCCCAATATTTGAAAACTGAACCTGGTCACAAGAAACATAAAGACATTTTTTTACAGATCCATATTTTTCAAGATAATGCTGCAAAAGGAGGGTCGTTTTGCCCACTCCTCTGGGTCCCACAATACCAATCAGTCTTTCCTGCCACTCAATCTCAGAAAAAAGATAACGTTTAAATGTAGGGCTAACGCCTTCGGTAGCTTTTTGGTGAATTTCAAAAAATAAATCTAGTTCCATAAATAGCATCCAATCGTAAAGTCTAGTTTACGATAATATCGACAAACCGTAAAGTGGACTTTACGGTCACCATAAAAACTTAAAATTCTATATTATTTCAACAAGTTACATCGCGGCTCTCAAACGCCGCATGACCTCTCCCCAATTCTTCCCGGGCGTAATACTTCCCGGGGGGCCAAACCCCCGAGCTCCAGTCCAGGCTCCTCCCAAAGGGGCGCCTAATAAGCTTAAGAATCCAAAATAGGCAAAAGCCTGAGCCTCTACATAAGTGGGGTTAATCCCGACGTCTTCGATATTGATAAACTCTATCTGTTGCAATCTTTCTGAAAGCCAATGAACCAAAGTATGATTTTTTACACCTCCACCACATAAAAAAACAGTTTTTAGTGGTAGCTTCCGACCCAAAATCCAATTTTCATAAGCTTGTGCAATCGATTCGACCGTAATAGCCGTGGCTGTAGCCACTAAAGTTCGCTGCGAAGTCCGCAATAAACTAAAATGAAAATCATCCCGACCAGTCGACTTTGGTGGCGCTTTTTTAAAAAAAGGGTGTTTTAGAATTTTTCTCACAACACGCTGATCGACCCCACCTTCTCTCGCTAGTTTTCCACCCACATCCATTTTCAACCGGCCATGGGTTACACGAAAGGCCGCTTCGTCTATCCAACAATTCCCAGGTCAAGTATCAAAAGCTAAAATCCGATCTTTCGGTCCTATATAAGTCAGATTGCTCATTCCACCCAAATTATGAATGGCAACCCCACCACGCTCCCCCAGCTTTCCTTTCAGAGTACCGGCTAAAACTTGGTGGAAAAGTGGAACGAGCGGAGCCCCCTGTCCTCCCGCACTCAGATCTCCTTCTCTAAAATGAGACACGACTGTCAAACCCGTGTGACGAACAATCTGCGTAGGATCTCCGAGCTGAAGAGTGACTGCAGAATCAGGAAAATGTGCCACAGTCTGTCCATGATTTGCAATCACATGGGGAACCCTAAGCCGCCGAATCAGAGAACCAATCGCCTTGCCATACCAAATTCCCAAATCCCGATTGAGCTCCAAAATTTTTTGAACACTCAACACTCCCCCTGTTTTTTGAATTTCAAACACTCTGCGCCTCAAACTCGGAGGATACGAAACACTCCCCTCCCCAAGTGAGCTCCATCCGTTGAGGTTGAAATCTAAACAAGCACCATCTAAACCATCACAGGAAGTTCCTGTCATGACTCCTAAAACTCGGAGACTTTTCTCACTCATTCTTCATCATCTCTATAATTTTTTAATTGCCCAGGCAGGGGCTGGATGGCTTCGACTGGACAAACCGCAACACAAGCAGCGTGGCTTGCGCAAGTATCGGCGTCAATATAGAATTGAGTTTTTCCTTCGACAATGGAACCCGTTGGACATTCAGTAATGCAAGCACCACATTTTGTACATTTTGAATTAATTTCGTAAGCCATCACTAATAGAGTACGACTAGATAGGGTCCGTTGACAAGAGCTTGATCCTCATGAGAATTATAAAGATGAAGGGTTTTCAAATGAAATATCTAGTGTTCAGCATCCCTCTTTTTTTATTTGAATATTTTCTTTTTACATTCAAAACAGGGAAAACAGCTTTCTCCAGAATAGACACCCTTTTGCAAGCCTATAGATGGCCCTTGATTTCCATGGGTGTTTTTTTTGTCTGTTTCCTATTTATAAAATTAAAACAGACCAATAAATCGGCCATTTTTTTCACCCTATGGCTTGGATTTTCATGGTGCATCACCAGCATTTGGACCTCTTTTCATTATAAAAACCCAACACTTGGGCTATTCTCACTTTGTCTCAGTATGTATTGGCTTGTCGTAGGATTTTTGCTTTATTTCGATCTGCATCGTTCGTTTTTAGACCCAGAAATGAAATGGTATCATGGACTCCCCCGCCCAATTCCTGGACTAAAATGCCTCCTAAACACGGGATCTGATCCATTAGAACTCTCCGTATGCCGATTAGATCAAGATGGCGCCTTTGTTTTTCATAAAAATCCGTTAGTTTTTGACCGCCCGTCTTTTGACCACACCTCAATGAAAAAAGGGGTCGAGCTCATTTTTTCTTTTCGTAATCATGAAATTACTTGTCGTGGGTTTTTAACAAAGTTGCTAGAATTAAGAAATGGGGCGGGATTTCGATTCAAAAATCTGACGCCTGATTTATCAAAAAACCTAGGGGATTTTGTCGAATCCATTAGAGGAGAAGGATATGCACCGTAATCATAAATTTCGTTTAGCCGGTTTGTTCTTCATCACAATCGCTCTCTTTAGCCACTTATTGGGATGCACCTCCAAACCAGATGCCACATCTGGGAGTGCAAACGACCCCAAGAATAGACTCAATGAATATATTTCAAAAAGCTTTTCTGTAAAAAGTCTAGAAGACCGTCAAACTCTTGCCACTTATCTCACCGGAGAAGCTAGAAATCGACTGAGCGCTTGGAGTGACGAACAGTTTAGACAGGCTTTTATCGAATCTAAGAGACAGTTTTTAAAACTCGCGTTTAGAGAAGTAAAAAATCATTCTCCTACGGAGGTTCAGATTACTTATGAACTCTCTTACATTGATCAAAGCAAAGGTCATGACGCAAAAGTGACTAATAAGAAATTTTGTCAAATGGTCTCAGAAAATGGGAACTGGCTCATTCGAGACGTACAAAACATTAAGGAACTGATTGAATTCAAAGACGAACTCTCGCTGCCTTGAGAATCCAAAATTATTTTAATAACGCCGTACCATAATCCAGATTTGTCGCTGTCGAATGAATGGTCACGGAAGACCAAGTAACTGCCCCGTCTGATACTGAAAAGGAATAATTTTGAGTTCCAGAGATATTACGAAGCGTTGTTTGTAAAACCGTAGTCGTGGATGTTTTTACAACGACTTGTAAACCTGCCTCATTTGGAACTGAGATGCCCTCCAACCTGGCTACATAAGAACTACCTGTTTGATAAATCACGGCTACCCCACTCACTGATTTGGAGTTTAACCCTGCAAACTGGCCCTGTGCAACAATGGTTCCAGTGGGTGCCGGGTCATTAGGCGCAGAAACTGTTCCCTTTCCACAGCCTGAAAACAGAAAAAACAATATAAAATAAACCCCGTTTCGAATAGTCACACCATGTCATCTTGCTCCATTTTACACAAAAACTCAACCTCTCTACGCTTCATACCGATAGTCAGTAGTAAACTATTGTGGAGGTATTCAGCCTTGTCAGAAAAAAAACCAGATCATCAAATCATTTCTCCCGTTTTAGAAGCACCGCCTACCCCTGATTTGCCCGCTAAGGAAATGAGTGCGCTTTTAGAAGGAGAATCCCTACCCATCGTTCTATCTAAATTAATGATTAGTGAATCCATGCTGCATCTTGTCAATCGTGACTATAAATTTCATGATTTTATGAGGGAAGTTCTAGTTTCAATTATGAAAGTCATCAAGAGTGAGGCCGGATCAATACTGGAAATAGATCAGGAAAATAATGTTCTTTTTTTTCGCTCAGTAGTTGGCTGCAGTTCAGATCGTGTCACACGATTTGTGATCTCTATGGGACAAGGTCTTGTGGGTCATGTTGCTGAATCGAGACAACCGCTGTTAGTAGATGAAATAAACGAAAACAATATTTATCTTAAATCTATTGAAAAAGCAGTTGGTTTTCAGGCGAGAAACGTCATAGCCGTTCCAATCCTTATTCGAGGAAAAGTTTTTGGAGTGATAGAGCTTCTCAATAGAGTCGGAGAAGAAACCTACACTTCACAAGACTTAGAACTCCTCACCTATGCAAGCAATGCCTCAGCTAAAGCAATTGAGTCTCGACTCATTTTGGGGTGGTCACTCCAAAATCGATCTAAACTCAAAGAAGCAGCATGAGTGAATCACCCAACACAGAAACACACAAAGTTGAACTCAAATATTTGATTAGAGCGATGATCAAATACAATGCCTCAGATCTCCATCTAAAGGCTAATCGCCCACCTATCTATAGAATTAATAGTCGGCTGATTCCTGCTAAAATGCCCGAGCTGAATCCGGAACAAGTAAAGGCCATAATTTTCAGTATGCTCAATAAAAGACAGATCAGAGAACTCGAAGAAAATAGAGATATTGATTTCTCATTCGAGGCCAAAAACATGGGAAGAGTACGCTGTAATGTTTATTATCAAAAAGATTCTATATCAGCTGCAATTCGAATGATCCCTATGACCATTCCAAGTTTAGAAGAGTTGGGTGTTCCAATTGTTCTAAAAGATCTATGCCAAATGCAAAAGGGCCTGCTTTTGATCACAGGCGCAAGTGGCGCTGGAAAATCCACAACTTTGGCAGCTATCATTCGCTTTCTAAATGAAACAACACCGGCACATATACTCACCATAGAAGATCCGATCGAGTTTGCTTATCGTGATATTCGAGCATCAATCACACAAAGAGAAGTGGGTTCAGATACTTTGACAATCAAAGATGCTCTCATTGCTGGACTTAGACAAGATCCTGATATAATTGTCATTGGGGAAATGAGGGATTTTGAAACCATCCAAGCTGCCCTCACTGCAGCTGAAACTGGTCATCTTGTGATTTCCACACTACACACTAATGACGCAAAGAATACTTTAGATCGTATTTTGGACGTGTTTCCACCCGAAGCTCAAAATCAAGTTCGAATCCAACTTGCATCTTCCCTGATTGGAGTGATGAGCCAACAGTTACTAATGAGAGCTGATGGGCAGGGCTTGATTCCCGCTTGCGAAGTGATGATTAATTCCCCCAATATCCAAGATTGTATTAGAAAGAATGAGCGAGCAATGATCCCTGAAATCATTTCCAATTCTAACAATTACTACAAAATGCAAACAATGAACGCTGCGCTAGAAAAGCTAGTTTATTCCACCTTAGTCACTCCAGATGAGGCCTTGAAATCATCGAATAATCCGGCCGACCTAAAACTTAGACTCTCAGGAGTCACACATCAAGATACGATCGCACTTGCGACTCGAACCAGGACAAGAAATTAATTCACAAATACAGTAATTTTTAGTTAACTGGGAAGATGACAGTAGCGATTTATCGTAGAATTCTTAGAGCAAGCCCTTTGAGTACTCCAGAAATCAGAAAGTCTTATGAAAAAGCCATTGCTGGACTAAAGATTTCCAAAAAACCCGAACTTTTTGAAGTTCCTGATTCGAATTCTTCACTTTTGGTCGTACGTCCCCTATTGGGCAGGGCTGGTATTTTTTTAAGCAAAGGAGCCATTGCTGCCATTAATGAAGAGGAACTCAGAGCTCTTTTGGTTTTTATGACTGAAATTTCGATTAAAAAAAACCTAATCCTAGAAAATTTCTTTGGACTAATAAGAATTTTTTTAGAAAAACTGGTCCAGGAAAATGACCTAAAGAGCTACTCTGCTTTTACTTTTTTTAGAATGATCCTATTTTCACCATTTCTTAGGTTTTTCGCGCTTCTCAACACTCGAGTGGAATTCTGTTCACATTTAGATAATTTTCCTCTCCAGAGCGCTTTATTGAAGATTAGAAAATCCAATTCAAATCAAGAGGTTAGGTTGGGTTCAATCCCTTCCAAACCTTTACTCTTGTAAGTCTTTTTTGACCACGGTAAATCAAGAAATATATGAATCATAAAATAGATTTCACTACTTTCATCTTATCCGTTTCATCAGCAGCATATATGGGGCTGGGTTTAGTCTCAGAACAAGAAGGGGTGAAACCCTCACTTAATCTTGAACTTGCAAGACATAATATTGATCTTCTTGAGCTCATTTTCGAAAAAACAAAAAACAATAGAAATCCAGAGGAAGACAAGCTCATAGATCAACTTTTATTTGAACTACGAATGCGTTATGTTGAAATCCAAAACGGAAAAAAATAATTTTATGAAACAAATAAAACTGATGGTTTTTATTTCGCTATCCGGACTTTTGATGGGCACTGCCTCTGATTTAGAGTCCAATATTTTTGTCAAACCCTCAAAAAACGTAGTTCCCTCAGTTGTTAATATATCGACCCTCACGACAGTAAAATCTCCTCTAGGAAACGGCGGGCAGGACGATCTTTTTAGAAAATTTTTTGAAGATTTTTTTAGACAACATGGACAAGGCGGCGGTCCACAAGAAAACGATGGAGATGAGGACGAGACTCCTTCTCCAGCACCCAAAAAAGGTGGACCAAAAAATAAAACAGGGCCGAAATCCATGGCCCTTGGAACAGGCTTCATCATTGATGCTAGTGGGTTGATATTAACCAATAATCACGTGGTTGCAGGGGCGGATGAAATCAAAATTCAATTCACAGAAGAGGCCAATGAAAAACCTACGGATGGAGAAGTGGTGGGAAGAGATCCAGAACTCGATTTAGCTCTCATCAAAGTAAAAAGTAAACGCAAAATGACTCCTGTTACACTGGGAGATTCTGATGCTCTCGAAGTAGGAGAGTATGTTTTTGCGGTTGGAAATCCATTTGGTCAGGGCCACACGGTCACTCACGGAATTATTTCGGCAAAGGCCCGAAAAATCCCTGATTTCGTTTTGGCAAATTATTTACAGACTGATACCCCCATTAATCCAGGTAATTCTGGAGGACCGCTCGTGAACCTCAAAGGAGAAGTCATTGGCATCAACAATGCAATTGATCAAAGAGCGC
>JAHFAB010000434.1 GCA_023250795.1 Bacteriovoracaceae bacterium | reverse complement strand
AAAAGTTTTATTTAATTTAGACCCATTTTTTTCTGCTGCTATAGAAGTCACAGAAGAAGCTATTCTAAATGCTCTTTTTACCGCCCAAGACATGACTGGAAGAAATAGACACTTTGTAAAAGCTTTGCCACTCGAGGAAGTAAAAGCTTTTCTATCCCATTCTCGCTAATTCGCCCGGAAATTTTTTATTCGATTTTTTTCCACGGATTATCACTCCAAGATGCTGATACTTCCAAACATAGCCATGGCGATCCTCGAAATCATGCCAGCGCTCAATAAATTCTTCGACAGGAACATAAACATAGGTCATTGGCCCAGAAGGATCCATCACGTAGATGTAGTTGGAATCCATAGCAATAAGAACCACATAATGGCCTTCATCCCAAGTGTCTTTCCAGGGAAGAGGTTTTTGCACTTCATCTCGCCAAGCCTGAAGGGATAAAATCACCGTATCGCCCCGATCAAGCGCCTCTCGAAGATCCTTGACCTCTAACCTATCTCTCATCTCTGCTTCCAACCCAAATTTTTTAGCCACGGCTACCAATTTGGTTGGCTCAGTGCCATCTTTCTTCGTAGTTTGAAGTAACCGATAAAGGCTAGCCTCAGTGCCTTCGTAGGCCTGCCAATAGTTCAACACACTGAGTAAAGCCGCTGGCCCACAACTGTAATCGTTGGCTTGTCTTACTATGGGAAGCTGAAGATAGTTTACTGGGAGCTCAGGGAGTGGGATTTCTGAAGCTTGAGAACCTGTACCGAAAATCAACGCTCCGGAAATCACCACTGCAAAAATCAGGCGAGCAAAAACCATCTGTTTTGACATGATTCCCCCCACGTTTAAACAGCAGTGTTTAAAAACGATAAGGCGGTCTCATCAAAAGTGCCACAAAAAAATATTAAATTTCTAAAAAATCGATAAAACCCGTGCGCGTGTTCTAATCAAACTTCTCCTGGTCCTCAACGGCATCAGGACGACCCTCTGGGGTATAATCAAAAATCTCGACTTGATCTTTGTAGTGCCAATCAAACATGTCTCTTCGGAGTTTAGCCATCCAGGATTTTTTTTCGGCCTTTCGCTTTAGGTTATAAAAAATCACACCCTCGGCCATCACTTTATCGGTTAACCCAAGTTTCGACGCACGCTTGGTAAAATAACGGGAAAAAAGACCATCTTTGAACCAACTGCTCCAGTTCTGAAAATTTCTCTCGTGTTCATGAAAAGATCGATAAGCCAAATCAGAAACCGTCTTTTTAAACGGGTACCACTCATGAAACTCTAACTTGTAGGGATTGCCTTGCAACTTTGGGCCTATCAACTCCCCTGCCTGTTCAGCATCTGCTTCCACATAACCTTTTGCAATCGAACGAAAAATCCCTTCCATGAGATAGGTCTGGCCTTTGATCACTTGGAGGGGGTCAATCACATTCAATCGATTTTGGACAGCTACCAATCTTCCCTTTTCAGTGAGAATTTTAATATTAGTCCCGTTCAACTTTTCTACAGCAATCGTTTCAGAGTCTTCAAAAACCCACTCAAACCCAGGGTTCACTTTGTTCACAACCAAATAAGCCTCTGGTGTACGCATCTGGAGTTGGCTGCCAAACTTTTTCCATTGCTCAGGATTAGCTTTGAAAGTCTGGCGAATAAACGGACAAACAACTTTTGGAAAATCAGTTAGCATAGAGTCACCTTACCCTCAGAAGTTGCGGAATTCTATCAAAATCACTATCAAAGCTAAAAAGACTCACACCATGCTGGATCACAAGCGAAGCAATCCATATATCATTAATAGGTATAGGCGTCCCTTGAGTATCTAACTGAAATTTGAGTTGAGAATAAAAATGTGTCGTCTGTTCATCACAATCCAATGTCTTTACTCTTGGAGCTGAAAGAAATCTGGTTAAATAAGTTTCATGCTGAACTCTTTTTGTGCTTTTTAAGAAACCAAATCTCAATTCGGCAAGCACTGGGATCGGAACAAATATTTCCTGGGCACTTTGAAGAGTATAAACAGTAGTCTTGTTCCCTGCAGCCATCGCAGAATAGACGTTAGTATCTAATGCAATTCTCATTTTTATTTCCAATCTTTTGGGTGAATTTTCCGTTGACGATTGGTTTGTGTTTCCATTTCTTTTGCTTCTTCTGACGTCATTGTGCCAATCAGAAAATCTAAATCATGATGCATTTTTGGCTCTACTTCTAATCCAACACCCCTAGAAATAAGTTCAAGAA
>JAHFAB010000433.1 GCA_023250795.1 Bacteriovoracaceae bacterium | reverse complement strand
ATAAGTGCATCAGGCGGACTTTATTAAAACAGATCTTTTGACCACAGCTGATTCGATATTTTTAGTGAAAAAAAGGGGAGAGGGTGCTTCAGGTGCCAAAAAAAAATTCGAATATATTTTAGGATTGAGCCACAATAACGAATTTGTTCCAGCCTCTAAAGGGGAGGTGAAAATCGTAAAAAATGATTTTAATGATGATTTATTAGATGGCCATCCTGAAATTAAAACTCACGAAAAACGTGCTCCATTGTTGGCAGTGAGCTTAAAAACAAACAAGGGTTCTCTTTCTGCTCACTTTTCCAAATCGACACAACTAAAGATTAAGTTTAAGTCTCGAGCTGAAATACTCATTCAAACTGGTTCAAATAAGTCATCTCAAGCTGTGTCTATTTCAGTTTCTATCGAAAATCTAAAAGAACTTCCTTTTGATGATTTCGAAATTCAATTTTTTGGCAATGACTTTGGGGGTCGAGACAACCTTACTTCGCAAAGAAAACCAGGTACAGGTCCCAACCGAGCCAGTCCAGACGAAAAGCTCAGCACTCTTAAGTTTAAGAAAGATAAAGGCACTATTGTCGAGGTCACCCCGCTTCCTCGAAAGTTTGTTAAACTGGATGGTTCTCCAGTAGATTTTGCTCAGTCTTTCTTACCTGACGAAAACTTAGACTCCAAGCAAACCGATGACAAATGTATTTCAGGATTGGTGAGCCAAGTCGCGTCTCTAGATCAGTCTTTTGCTACTACGTCTCGGTTTTCGTGGAACGTTAGGCCTATTAGCCTAATAAAAGAAAATAACCAGCTTATTATTGACGAAAACTATATTGGGGATTTTCTCACTTATTCGATTGTAGATAAGTGTATAGTCAAAGCCAAAGCGAATCTATTGATAGGCCTCTTGACTTGTAATGAACTGATCATCGAACCACGTAACACTGATTTGAAACTCATTGGGACGTTTATTGTAGACAAACTCAATATCCCCGTTGAAGCTTTTAAAAATAATACGATTTCATTTTTAAACCTATACCATCCCGAGGCGGTTCGGATTTTGCGAACCACTCCGAAAGTTGAACCCATTTTAAGTCCTCCACTTAAGGACGATGATTGTATTGTTAATAGTGATGTCCCACTTTGGACTCCAGATTTGCCGATAGAAAGCTTGGTGAAATTTTATCAATGTAGTCCCTATTCTCTGAAAGCAAAAATTGATCCTTTTCAGTGGACGAGCATCAATCCGCTTTGTGGACTCCCCACTGGCGCTACAAATACTCAGTGTAAAGATCCCTTTTGGATTAGAAATTATATTGAGGTCCAATTTTTTGCAAGGCAAGGAGGAGTGATCAGATGAAGTTTAAAAATCTCCTCTCCGCAAAAGGTGTGACACTGATGGAGGCCATTGTTGCCTCAGCCGTTTTAGTTACAATGGCGTTGGCATTGTCTTCTTTGTTTCTGCAAGAGCAAAAGGGGCTGAAGCAATTGAGTGGTACCTCATCAAAAGAGAGTATTATCCAAAATTTTATTTTCGATATGATCGAGAGCATAGCCCATCAACAGATCAATTATCGAGATTCTCAAGAAGTCAACGAAGAGGGAAAGAAATTTACAGACATCAGACTTGACCCTAAAAACTTACAGTTTGTTTGGGATGAGGGTAGGATTGCGCGACCTCAGGATTGTCCCGCTTGTAAGGGGCGACTTGGGTTTATTATTCAACCTCTCACTGGGTTTAGAGGGCTGTATTTGGTGACATTAAGGGTAACTCATCCCACTTTGATTTCTAACAAAGATGGGCTCGGCTTTGCAGATTATCAGATGGTCGTGAGAGACAAATGAAAAAACTAAAAATCCGTTTTGATTTCAGAGGATTTACTTTGGTAGAGATCATTCTTGCTGTCGTGGTAACGGGTTTTCTATCTTTGATGGCTCTCCAATTGCTTAGTCAAATGAAAACCCAAGAAAAAACAGTGACTCAGAAAATTGAAAAAAATGCAGGCATTGAGCTTGCTCAGCAAATTATACGACGGGATGTGCAGAGCGTGACACCTTCTTTTAATATTTTCACAAATTTCGAAAACTCTGATCGTCATCCCAATCAGAGTTTTTTTGATTTTTTAGAAGATGATGTTTGTAATGAGACGGATCCCTCTTGTAGAAGAGAGGTGATTTTGACTCCAGGGCAAGGGAGTTTTATTCTTTTGACCCGTGCTGTGCAAAGCGTCTCTGGTCCTCCTGT
>JAHFAB010000065.1:6986-8493 GCA_023250795.1 Bacteriovoracaceae bacterium | reverse complement strand
AAATTCGTTATTGTGGCTCAATCCTAAAATATATTCGAATTTTTTTTTGGCACCTGAAGCACCCTCTCCCCTTTTTTTCACTAAAAATATCGAATCAGCTGTGGTCAAAAGATCTGTTTTTAATAAAGTCCGCCTGATGCACTTATCTATCAAAGTTCGATCCGGCTGTGGAGCACTGGGATCAAAAAGATACGTGAGTCCCGGATCTTGATAAGCATCAAAAACAATGCCTCTCTGAATCCCTCCAAAAGGCAGATCTATCCCATATTGAAATCGCCTGTTTTTTTCCGTCGCCTCGAGTGGTTCGAAGGGATCCACTTGTGGAAATTTTGAGTTCGGTGTTAGAAACACCTTACCACCCCCCAAAATGATTGGAGAATGAAAACTCACACGCGTAAAAGTTTTGGGTTCTCCCTGCTCTGCAGTTCTAGGAAGATAAATACCATTGTTCAAATACACAGGGCTTAAGAGTTTGATCCCTGTTTTATCGAGATCTGGGGCTTGATTATTGCTGAGGACTTCTTCGGGGATATTGGCCGCACCGTTTTTAAACTGAGTTGGGTCTGGATTGAAATCTTTTTTTCCTATCACTAGTGGACGATTGAGAAAAAGCGTGAAAAAAGTATTCTCTCTTGGAAAATATCCTACACGAGACTCTACAAAAAACTCTTTACTCCCCTTCAGAGAGATCTTGATTTCTAAAAATATTTCTCTCCCTTGACTTTGTTTTGTATTTCTTTTCACTTCTAAAACTAATCTACTCCCGTACTCCTTGAGTGCCTGTAGAATTTTATAAAGTGGATGCTCAACAGAAATATTATCAATTGAGACCTCCTGAATGAGAGAGTTCAGTTTTATCGCTTGACCTACCGGTGGGGCAGGAATTGCCTGACTGGGATTGTCCCTATTATAATCACGGATTGCCTGTTCTGAGGCATCTGCCAAAAGGAGTCGAGACAAATTGAGGGGATCCCTAAAATCACAATCAGAGTTTTGTAAAAAAGAACTGGGAGTGATGCACCAACCATTTCCAATTGCGTACTTAAAATACTCTAAAGTACTTGTCAAACCCACATAAACGCCCGTTTTTTCCCGCCCTTGTTTTTTGAGCTGTAGCAGACTTCTAAAATTTTGAGAGACAAACAAACCAGTGGTCAATCCAATAGCACCCACTGCAAAAACCAAGAAAAGTGTTGACGAGCCTTTTTTAGTAAAATGAGTCATTAGATCTGAAGAGTGTAGCATTAAAAGTAAACCTGTCAAACCTAACCCCCTAGATTCATTAGAAACTAGAACTCCACTTGCAAATCTCACCGCAATGCATTAGACTGATTATTATAAGGAATTAACAGAGTTTTTTTAAATTTATAAAGTTTGGCCCACGGAATCAGGGCCGTCTGAAGAGGTGGGTTACTAAAAACAACCCTCTTTGAAAAAGGTAAGCCGGTCGAAAGGCCGGGAACGCAAAGCCGCGGAGCTAAAGACTGACCTACCCCGACAGTCTATG
>JAHFAB010000065.1:0-6976 GCA_023250795.1 Bacteriovoracaceae bacterium | reverse complement strand
CCGGGCTGCCAAAGGAGGTGCACATCGCACGAAGGCCATTAAGGCCACTAAAGTTCAAAGGGGGGTCCCCTACTAAAAGGACCTCCTCTTCTTTCTCAGAGGCCTAAGGTGCATGAATGCTCCCTTGGGCCTCGCCTTTTTACACAATATGACTTAAACCATTAGGTGTGAATTCCGACAAACTCCTCATTACTGAGATTTTCCATAGCCTTCAGGGGGAAACCTCGCTTACAGGTCGTCCTTTTGTTTTTATTCGCCTGACGGGCTGCAATTTGAGATGCACCTACTGTGATTCGGCCTACTCCTTTAAAGGTGGGAAGCTTATGAGGATATGCGAAGTAATTGATTCGATAAAACCCTATCAAACAAAAAATGTTCTGATTACAGGGGGGGAACCTCTCTTACAAAGACAAACCCCAGCTCTCATCGAAGCACTTCAGAAAGAAAACTATAGTGTCAGCATCGAAACTCACGGCGAGATTTCTATAGAAAAAGCAGGCCAAACGGCCCGCATTATCATGGACATCAAAACCCCCTCCAGCGGAATGTGCAGAGGGGGCTATCAGAAAAACATTCATTTATTAAAAGAGTCAGACGAAGTGAAATTTGTCATCGCATCGGAGCAAGATTATAACTGGGCGAAAGACTTCATTCTGAATACAAAATTTCCAACAAAAGAAATTTTGTTCTCCCCAGCGGTTCAAGCAGAGAATCAACCGGGGGCGTTTCCTGGAGTCAGCGCAAAATGGCTGGCAGATCAAATCCTAAAAGACCGGCTGCCTGTACGTTTTCAGATCCAACTCCACAAGCTTCTTTGGGGACCAAACGCCAGAGGCGTTTGAGATATTAATGACCGCCAGAGGCGTTTGAAGCATTCAGATCCCCACTAACTTCACCAACGTGGACGCATCTGCGAGAATCGCTATCCCCAAAGAATTCTGCTCATGACGACAAGCAAACGCACTGCCTCCAGTAGACTTAAGCCAACGTTTTAGCCAAGGGGGTCCGGTCACTTGCCAAATCGGATCTAATTTTTGAAATAATCGATATTGAGAAATCCCGGTTGCGTCCACGGACAATACTTCAGGACTATTTTCTAATTTTTTCAGTCGAATTATTTTTTTACCCATAGCATTTTCTACGCCCAGTCCCAAAATCTCAGCAACCGAATGTTTAACACAATATGAACTTGATGCATCATTGAGCTCTTCAAACATATCTGTCTGGATCCAAAATACCTCTGAACCCACTCTCATTTCTGTCACTTCTAAACCTACTTTATCTAGTGGAAGCTGTATTCGCATGTGAAACCCTACAGAAACACCGGGGTCAATACTAACAGAACCCCCTAAATCATGAATTTTATCACGAATGGTCGAAAGCCCCATCCCACGCCCACTCAAATGAGTTGAGTCTTTTTCTGTCGTCAATTTACTTTCAAATAATAAATCAGCTTTCTCTTGAACAGTGAGTTTCTGCGCTTTTTCTACATTGATTAATCCCAAACGAATGGCGCTCATTACTATTTGATTAAAATTCAAACCCTTCCCGTCGTCTGAAATATTCAGATTCAGTTTAATATCTTCGATCTCCAGTAATGCCTTGATTTTTCCGACAGAGGACTTCCCACTCTGTATTCTTTCGGTTGAACCTTCTATCCCGTGAACTACAGAGTTCCTTACTGCGTGAAGCAGAATGACAGAAAGTGCGTCTTGAATCGTGGGAGACACTTCGATTTCAAATCCAAAGCATTCGCATTGCACTTGCTTTCGAAGCTGGCTACCCACTTCAGCGCCTATGGCTTCAGTCTTTTTAGCTACAGTCTTTAGAGGGACGACCTGAAGTCTCGAAAGTGAAAAATCCAAATTTGAAACCTCAGTGCTCAGGGGATTTTGCTGTTTTAAACGATCCAAGGCTTCGACTAAGTTTTCTAATTTTTCAGCAGAAATATTAAGAAACTTGTCCACGCTTCACCCCCTGTTCAGAATAACCGATCTTTTCTAAAACAACTAGGCTGTTATCGGTCAGTTTTTAGTGAATTGAGTAGGAGTTTCAGAATTGACAAAACCAGACCAAACTTGTTAGCTCTTTATGATATACGGTGACGTACCCAAATGGCTAAGGGGACGGTTTGCAAAACCGTTTTGTATCGGTTCGAATCCGATCGTCACCTTATATATTAAGTTTAAGTTCGGTTTAAATCTCAATACAAGGTAACGCAATCAATCAAACAAACTTCGCGCACAATGAGATGGGACGGACTGTCCAAAAATTCCTTCGTACAATCTTGGTTGGGATCCTGCGACTCTCGCCTTGGCATCGGCTTTGCGTAAGTAAGCTCACAAGAAATGCCTGCGCTCAAAGCTAGATCTTCTCCCTGAGCTATATCGATTTGATGGAAACAACGGGTGGGCCAGTTCTTACTATTATAGAGCGGAGTCCCCTTCGGGTAAGAAGGACGGATATTAACAGTCGAACCTAAGACTTTTTCTCTTAAAATCTCCATACCCTTTTCTGTACCAAAGCTGTTCAGCGCCTCACCAATCAAAGTCTCTTGAAATCCCTGCAAATCATTTCTGTTCAACGCACGATAGGCCTTCATCATCACGTCTTCTCCGGGAGAAGGATCAGTGTTACAGCCCACAAAAACTAAGGCGGAAAATAAAGCGATAAAAACTAGCTTAAAATTTGTTTTCATTTCAAGTACCCCCTATTGTGTCGGAGAAGATTTAAACGGTTTTGAAAAAATTAGCAAGCCTGCAAAAAACAGATATCTACGCAGAGAGTTATTTACGGAGAAAAACGCAAGGCATTAGGTAATTTTTTATTGTTTCGCCTCCGTTTGTATGAAACCCTCGTCGGTCTATGACAAACAAATCACTTTTGACAACCTGCTTATCCATTTTAATCTCTCAGCCCGTTCTAGCCGATGTTGGATTCGAACATGGAAATGAATTCCAACCCTACTCTCTAACGGGTTATGCCACAGTTGAATGCAGAGAGGGCCCGCAATACATCAATCACACTTACTACTGCTATGACACAATGTTTGACCCAGTGGAAATGGACCGCTGGGTGGGACCTAGTGGAGTCGATGCAGATCAAGTTACACTCTCGGTGAACTGGAACCAAAAAGAGAGAAAACAAACAGAAAAATATGATTCGAAAAAAGGCAAAAGTGAGCGGTTTAATCTATTTGTAGCTACTCTCTTTCAACGCCCTTTGATCCACGCGGGAGTAAACCAGGTGCATTACACACTCGATAAAGATAAAAAGACCGTTCAAGAGGGCGATTTTGAAGTTACAGTCAAAAACGTTCAATACCAAAAGTGTCGGGACCGATCTTACTTCGAATGGTCACTCCAAAACTGCCAAAATAACGATTTCGCTGTGTGTAGGAAATACTTTCGCGACGAAAATTACTGCAAATAAATGTTTTCACCCAGAAAAAACGGCCATATGAGGAGCGTAGAGTGTGGCAATGTAACGCTTTACCCCTATGCCACCCAAATCAAAAACTGCTAGAGTTTGCCCAGGAGAAGGAAGGTTTGCACTCAATGGAAAATAAACTTTCACTTGTGTTCCTTGTGAAGTCCTAACGCCAATACAAGTCATACAATGAAACCACGAAAAAAAATCTCTGTGTACTTGAACTGGGGCTGACACAACACCCATGAAAGAGGCTTCGGCAGATTTGATTTTTGTCCGTGCCTTTTGATAGGTAAAATTTACAATCATAAAAATAATCCAGAAAAAAAATCCGACCCCTACAAATGGAATTAAAGCCACAAGACTCCCCATTTCCACCCGACTCCAAAACCAGTCACATTGCTCTTTGTGAAATTCATTCACGGCTTTTCCTGGGAGACAAATCACCGGAATATTAACCCATGTCTCCAGAAACCACCCCCAGTGTTTCACACTTGAAAGATAAAACCCAGTTTGAGGGGAGGTTGGAAATTCAGCCGTTTGAAATGCAGTGGGTTTTCGACTCCAAGTTTGGACTTCGGGAGTCATCGCAACCCAGCCCATAAATAGAAATCCAAATAAAAACACAATAACTCCTGGAATTACCATCCGAACAAACAACGAACCGCTAGGGGTATTTTCAAATGGGTTCAGCATAGCTTAATCATACAGGAACTTAACTAATTTGGAACCGGGTGGAATCGAACCACCAATAGCTGTTTAGGAAACAGCCGTTATATCCATTTAACTACGGCTCCACTCTAAAAATCCAACTAAACCACCTTCTCATAAAATAATTTGACAGCAAACTAAAAGTCAGTATATGACCCTCCCTGTGTGGTGTGATTCAGTGTGTTATTTGTTGGCTAATGGGCAAAACTAGGAGTTCGACCAAAGGATCAATATGAAAAGGGGAAGAAATGCTAAAAAGGCGTGTGTGTTTTTGGAAATTGGGTGTTTGTGTTTTCGCTTTTTGGTGGGTGATTGGGGGGGGGCAAATTTGGAATCTTGAAAACGTCAATGCAAATGAGTTTAATGTGGCAGTTTCTGTTCCAGCTATAGAAATGGACCGTTTTGAAAAAATCGAAAATGAATGCATTAAAAAGTCTTTTGAAAACGTAGAATGCAGGTTCTATAAAAATGACCCATTACTTGAAAACATTCTCGCTTCTGCTGAAATGAATGCAACAACCGAAGAACAAAAAGATTATTATTTTGAGATCAAAGAAAACATGAAGAGTGCACTATTCAAGGGCATGAAAAAACCTAAATCAGAGAAAGAAAATTTTGAGAAATTTATATTGATTCTGAATCAAGTTCCTGGAAAATTCAGAAAGGAAAAATTAAAAACTTGTCAAAAAGTTTGCGTTGTGACTTGTATGAGTTCGAAAATAATTCGGTATGCCTATCTCAAAGATAGTCTAGAATTGCACAACCTGATCAAGAGTTTGTCCCCCCAGCAATCTTTAATTCTAGAAATTTTATCATTACAAAAGGAGACTCCAGACGTTGGTCTAAAAGAATCCTCTATTGGAGCCATAAAATCAGGCAAGGGCGTGTGCAGACAATCTTCATATATTGCTCGCGATATTTTAAAATCTCTTAAGCTTCCAGGCAGATCAGTTATTGGGGAGTTACCTTATAAGTCGAGCTATAAACATGAGGTCGTCCAGACTAAAATTGATGGAAAAACCTATTTGATTGAGCCACAGTCGGATCAGTGCAACTTTTACCCTGTGGGAAAACTAAATCCCTTTGATTCGGATGGTAACATATTCACTGCAGACCAATTCAAAGCCTATCTTGAGGAGTTCGAATACCTCCAAGGCACAGGACCGAATGTACTAGACCTTTAGCGCAGCTAGCGCCATGCAAATTTTTTAAGAACCCGCGAGGGATCGAGCGCGACCACCCCCTGTCTGACCTCGAAATGCAAGTGGGGTCCATGAGAATGCCCAGTGTTTCCAGAAAGAGCTATTTTTCGGCCTTTTTTAACTCGATCTCCACGCCTGACCAATAGTTTAGAATCGTGTGCATAAACAGTCACTAAACCAGAAGCATGTTTGAGTATGACCATTTTGCCATAACCCCGAATTTTATGACCTGCGTAGAGTACAGTCCCATCAGAAACGGCTAGAACGGGAGTGCCTTTGTGGGCCCTGAGATCAATCCCTTCATGAAACTCGTCTCCTCTTTTTCCAAACTGAGAAGTAATTTGTATTTTTTGGAGAGGCCAGTTCCAATTTCTTGCTATTTTTTGGATCTGTATCAATTGTTTTGGCTCAGGACTGAACTCTCGCAACGGAGTTTCTAGCTCACTGAAGCGATCCAACAAACCACGCCTTCCACCCGCATGAGGCGTAAATGTCGCGCAGCCTGAAAAAAATACCACCGCAATCACTGCGAAAAAAATCTTCTTAACAAAAACCATAAACAGCCATCCTAGCTTCTTAAGACCATTCCTTGGTCAAATGATTCAGAAACTGAAAATCTGTACAATCTAATTTCAAAGGAGTCACTGAGGCATATCCATGATCCACAGTCATACAATCTGTAAACTCCTGCTCTCGAAAACCTTTATATTGTCCACCCACCCAATAGTAATCTTTCCCCCGATGATCTTTGCGTTTTAAAATAGAGCCGCTGTAAAATCTGAACCCTTGCTGTGCAAGCCTTAAGCCCTTTATTTTCTTAATCGCTAAGTCTGGGACGTTTAAATTTAACAAAGTATGTTTAGGGATTTTTTTTATTTTTCGAAGTAGATGAATCGCCATTTTCGCAGCTGAGGAGTAATGCAGTTTAGATTCGGGTTGATTTCTACTTTTAACAAAATCCACGGCCAAACTCACTGCCAAAGCGGGAATTCCCAAAATGCACGCTTCTCTTGCAGCTGATACTGTGCCTGAATAATACACGTCTTGCCCGAGATTACCTCCACGATTGATTCCAGAAACGACTAGATCGGGTATGGCTTTGATGACTTGCCTGATTCCAAGAGAGACGCAATCTGCAGGGGTACCACTGACTCCATAAAAACGGGGTCCCATTGAAATCATTCGCAAGGGTTTGTGTAGGGTCAGTGCATGCCCCGTCGTACTTTTTTCTTCTAGAGGCGCCACTACCCAAACTTCCCCCAATTTTTTTAGCTCTTGATACATCGCCTGTAGGCCTGCTGCGTGAACACCGTCGTCATTGGAAAGCAGAATCTTCATATTTTCTTATTTTACCCTAATTGCTAAAGATAAAAATCGACAAGAATTGCCTAGTTACGTCAAAACCCTGTCAGCCCATTTCAAACTACCTCAAAAGCGGATCTCGAACACTCGCTTTTTCTTCTATCTGACGATTTCTCTTCTCCCCCTCTGGGGTATTCACACTCGTGTAGATACAAGAAATCCCCTGTTTTTCTAGATCTGAGCAGACTCCAACCAAGAGCGAATGCCCTAAAAAAACAAGACTCAACGTCGAGAGAGGCCCTGCGTATAAATCATCAGAAACAGAAACAATG
>JAHFAB010000432.1:1020-2264 GCA_023250795.1 Bacteriovoracaceae bacterium | reverse complement strand
GACTTACGCTCAATCCACTCCCCCATCTGGACCCCATTGGCACAGTGCTTTTCCCCATGCTCAATATGCTCTTGGGAATTAACCTGCTCTTTGGCTGGGCAAAACCTGTGCCGATTAATCCCACCCGGTTTAAGAAATATCGCCCCGGACTTTTCTGGGTGTCGTTGGCCGGACCTGGGATGAATTTCTTACTCGCTAACCTCTCAGCACTTGTTTACTGCCTGATCAATCGTTTCATGCCCACTACTTTTTATCTTTATGAACCTCTCATTGCGATGGCCTACATCTCAATCTCTCTCAATTATGCTCTGGGTATTTTCAATCTTCTCCCCCTGCCTCCCTTAGATGGAAGCAAAATGGTCCAAAGTTTTCTCTCCTACAACGCCACTCGCACTTATGAATCCATATCACAATACAGTTTTTTTATTCTCCTGGGGCTTTTGTGGGTGGGAGCGCTCAATGTTCTTGTGTATCCGATTCGTTTTCTAACTCAGCTCACACTTACAGGGGCAGCTCTCTTGTTTGGCTTAACCTGATAAATATGGGGATAAACACGGAGTTAAATCTCAATGACACCACAAAAGAAAAAAATCATGCTCTCCGCAGTCAAGCCCACCAATATTCCCACCCTGGGAAATTATCTGGGCGCTTTTCGGAACTGGGTAACACTTCAAAAACAATATGACTGTCTATTCTTTGTCGTCGATTTGCACGCGATTACGATCCGTCAAGACCCAAAGGAACTCAGAGAGCGCACTCTGCATGTAGTTGCAAATTATCTGGCCTGTGGACTGGATCCGGAACAGGTTTTACTTTTCATTCAATCCCATGTCCCACAACATGCGGAACTCGCTTGGGTCCTCAATTGTTACACAACGATGGGTGAACTCTCCAGAATGACTCAGTACAAAGACAAGAGTAGTAAAGAAGGGCAAACGGTCTCGGCCGGATTGTTTCACTACCCAGTTCTCATGGCGGCTGATATTTTGGCTTATCAAACAAACTTAGTTCCCGTAGGTGAAGACCAGAAACAACACGTCGAGCTCACCCGAGACATTGCTCTTCGCATGATGAATCAATATGGAAAAGATCTCTTCACACTTCCTGAGGCCTTTATCCCCCCAGTCGGTGCGCGCATTATGAGCCTGCAAGACCCGACGGCAAAGATGTCAAAATCAGATGACGACCCCAATGGAACTATTTCCTTAAACGACTCAGATAGCGAAATTCGGAAAAAAATAAAA
>JAHFAB010000432.1:0-1010 GCA_023250795.1 Bacteriovoracaceae bacterium | reverse complement strand
GAAGCCGCGACGGATCCCCAGAAACCAGGAATCAGAAACCTGCTCACGATCCAATCCTGTTTGACTGGGCAAAAAATCCTAGACATCGTAGATTCTTATGCCGGTAAACAGTATGGGCATCTCAAGGCAGATACGGCCGAAATCGTTGCCCAAGCCCTAAAACCGATCCGAGAAAAAACGGAAGAACTGATGAAGGACCGCTCTTACCTAGAAGGAATTCTCAAAAAAGGGGCTGAACAGGCCAAGGTTCGAGCGCAGAAAACATTGGACGAAGTTTATCAGCGCGTGGGGTTTTTTAAGCTTTGAATGGACGACGCCACTGATTTCGATTGAAAATCCGCGGAAGCAGCCATATACTTGTTTTACAAGGAGTTTTTACCCATGTATAAACGCATTATGGTGGGAGCTTAAGCTATTTTATCTTTGGATATTTTGTCTTCGGCGGTTATTTTGTCTTTGGCAAAAAATCCCCCATTTTCTCTCTCCCAAATATTTTCACTGCCGCATAAGCGTTGTGTGTGCGGCACAGTCAGCGCAGATTCTCTGGAGAACTAGATCCCCCAAACGCAACTGGCTGGCAATGATCGATCTCGAGCGCCCAACGACTTGTGCATCTCAAGCCTGTTTTCTCGTCTACATGTTCACACTGCCACTCAGCGTGCCGTAAAGTGTCGCGTCTGTCTTTGGCGGTGACGAAGTGTGGGTCTACAGAAGAGGCGGAGAACCGCGTGGGTGTGGATTGGTTCTCCAGCGGACTAGGGGAAGCCTGTTTCTTTACATGTTTCTGTGCTCGCCTCTCGTCTTGTCTCTGTGGATCGATTTTATCGAGCATGAACTCTGTCGACATCAAAAATATTTCCGCATAGCTCATGTTGGGATTCTTATGCGCTGAAAGTTCTCTGAGTCTTTGGATATTTTGCATTAGCTTTTCTTCCACCACCAACTTGAGCTCGGTTTTATCAGGTGTGAGAACGCGCGCTTTTTCAGTGCCCAAGATTTTATCTTCCAGT
>JAHFAB010000064.1:6260-8620 GCA_023250795.1 Bacteriovoracaceae bacterium | reverse complement strand
TCACGCACCATAAACTTCTCCTGTGTCGACAAGGTAATGACAGTATCCGGTGTTGACTCAATGGTCTTAATAAGATCACAATTAATAACAAATGTTTTTCCGTTTAACCGACTGACTTCAATCATCTTCTCTTTTAGTGTAACCTTAATGAACAAGGAGTCAAATGAACAACCGTCTCAATATTAAGGGTCACTCGGCTTACAATAAAAAAGCTGGAAAAAGCGTCCAAATTTTGGCTCTTTTTGTAGACTTCACATGGATGGGAGCTCTGATCTGTTTTACAAATCGGGTTTTTCATCTCTCACCAGTTCCAAGTCTATTTTTTCTATTTTTAGCCACACCTGTTTTTATTTTTTTATTTTATATACAAATTAAATTTTTAGGCGGCAGTCTGGGTCAAATCATTTGGAAACTGAAATTAATAAAAAGAAAAGTGATCCAAACAGAAAAATTTGATCTTTCTACTCTCTTGACCGCCATTTTATTGACTCTCTCTTTCGTCTCAGGTTCACTTTGGTGCATTCGGGAAGCTCTATGGAAACACCCACTCTTTTTACAATCTCAAGATTGGGAGCTAGCACCCTACTTTCCGGTTTCAAACTCAGATTGGATGATTGTCCCATTTTTTTATTCCATGGGTGCTTGGCCCAAAGCATTTATGGGACATCCCGTCTTTTATTCAATCCCGTATGAAAAAGGTCCTCCTCAGAAATTTATTGGACATATTATAGCAAAATGGGATCTACCGAACATCAAACTCACATTAGAAGGCCCCAGAACTCCTACAGGATTGAAAAAAAATAGAGAGAATCTTAAACTCTGTCTGACCCAGAAATGGAATTATTCTATCGACTGCATCGACAACAGAGAAAAAGCCCTTTTTAGACACATACAAGAAATTTCAAAACTAAAACCAAAGCAATGGGAGCTCAAGTGGTTTCATATCAAAAACCCAGCTCTGCTTGAAGGCGAAGAGCCTCAAGGAATTTTCATGAGCGCTCAAAATGAAATGCAAGCTCAGGATCGCTTTATATTCATGAGTCCCTCGGGAGCTCATCAAACTTTTATTTTGGATCGTCCATTAACTTCAGAAGGAGATCTTGCAAGAAAAATTTTTGAAGAAAGTATCCAGAGCCAAAGGATTTCTAATGAACTCAACTCTGGCCGTGCATGGGTCGATAAACTTTTAGGAAGCACCGAAATCACTCGCCTCAATCAAGTGCAAAATCGAGAAAACTTTCTATTGCAGGTTTCAGAAATTCAGGCGCTCTTATTGGCAAAAATTTCTGTAGACCCAAAAACCTATGAAAGTTATTTTCATCTAGGTGGGACTTCCCTCATGCTTGCCCAAATGGCCATCAAAGAAAGAAAATCGGATATCACCGCCATCGCAAAACCACTGCTCTTAAGCGCTTATCAATATGCTCAAGACATTTCTCCTCAGGACGAAAGGACTTTGCAGCTGAAGAAAATGTGGCAGGAGATTAAGGGGTATTAGACCAACCTTTAGGCAATTCTGCTTCTAGATCTAATAAAACTCCCGTTTTTAGAGGTAAAACAAGTTTCCAAGCATGGAGCCAAAGACGACTTGAGCGCATTCCTTTATAAACAGAATCTCCAACGATGGGCCAACTAATTGCTGCCAAATGACAACGAATCTGATGCATCACACCTGTTTTAATTTCAATCTCAAGATCGAAAAAATCAGGCCCTAGTTTTCCGATTTTTTTTATGACTGTCAAAGCTTTGAGCGGTTTTCCACGAATCAGACTCAGTTGTTTTTTCTCAGAAGTGAAGACGATCATTTTTTTTGAAGATTTTGCAGAATGGCCCATGGGATAAGAAATAGTGTATGGAAGTTTTTTAAAATCTATTTGTTTTAAATAAACACTTGCTTTTTTTTTCACCAGCGCTCGATAGATTTTTTTCACCCAACCTGTTTTCCAAACCTGTCTCAAACGTTGAAACTCAGTTTCAGATTTTGCAAAGACCAGTAAGCCACTTGTTCCAGTATCCAGGCGATGAAGTAAGCCGGGCTCCAGAGGCTTCCCCCCCACCTGAGCTAATACTGGCGCATGAGCCAAGGCAGCGCCCACTGCCGTTTCAGTTTCAGAATGGGTATGGGGCAAAGTAGGCACCCCTGAGGCTTTGTTCAAAACGAGGAGATCTTCGTCTTCATAGATGATGGGTAAAAAACAATCACGAGCTACCAATCTCACTCCGACACTTTCGTAATACTCAGAGTCCCATCGGCCTCGAGAATAGCGCTCTGGATTTCATGCAAAGTATGCACTCCCTGTTTTCTCAAAAGAGCGCGCAATTCGTTGAGACTCATCCGCTCATTTTCCATGTTTTTATGA
>JAHFAB010000064.1:0-6250 GCA_023250795.1 Bacteriovoracaceae bacterium | reverse complement strand
CTGTCCTTTATGAACCAACAAAGTGGGAGAGCCTTCGAATAGTACACGCATCAATCCACTGCGATAGGTCAATTCCGAAATAAGCCAGCTTGCCACAATCAAGACCATAGCTAAAATCAATCCACCCAGGAGAGAGTTATCTCCTCCATTCATCGCATTTTGTACGGCATTGCTAATCAGTAAAACAGCCACAAACTCAGTGGCACTCATTTGCCCCATCTGTCTCTTTCCAGCAACACGAAGGAGAATCAGTACAAAGAAAAAAACGACTACTGCTCTTACAAAGAGCTCTAAGGGAGAGACTGAAAGGGAGAATAAACTATGTGCCATCATATTATTCTAATGCCTAAAATGCCTGACCCCTGTAAACACCATGCTCATGCCATGTTCGTCACAGGCGGCAACGCTCTCTGCATCTTTGATGCTACCGCCAGGCTGCACCACCCACTGAATGCCAGCGGCATGGGCCGCGTCCACTGTGTCACGAAAAGGGAAAAACGCGTCACTGACCAGTACGCAATCCGCCAAAGTACCTCCCAAAGTTTTTAGAACTTCTTGCGCCCTGGGGATAGCCAAGCGCTGAAGCGCATCGACTCGATTTGGCTGGCCCTGTCCAGCGCCGACGAGTTGAAAGACTTGAGGACTGCCTGGAACTTCTCGCACTATGGCTAGAGCATTGGATTTCAAAGATCGACAGACTGCTATTCCAAATCGAGCCAGTTTTTCCTTATCCTTGGGCCATTTCTTTTTAGTTACTAATTTCAAAGCCTCGATTTCAGCTCGGTCCGTATTTTGGACGAGTCGTCCACCCGGAACTGAAATCATGGACTGATGAGGGACTTCGCGAATCCTGCGAACTGAAATCGCTTTGAGATTTTTTCTCTTCGATAACATTTGGAGAAGTGCTGAGTCGTCTTTGAAAAGTCCAGGGGCGGCCACCAATTCGATAAAGCGCTCTGATAACCAAGCAGCGGTTTCCTCTTCGAGTCTGTCGGTAAAAAGAAGCACACCTCCAAAAGCTGAAACAGGATCCCCTTCCCATGCACGAAGGAGTGCTTGCTTCTGAGCGCCTGGTATGTCCTTGGGCAAAACACTCACGCCACAGGGATTGTGGTGTTTCACCACTACAACTCCAGTAGACTGTGGATCTAGCGTCACTAAATCGCTGGCTAACTCATAACAAGCCGAAAGATCTAAAATATTATTATAGGAAATTTCTGCAGAAGTAAGAACCTCATCCCAAGCAATCGGGCTCTGTGCTTCTATTTCCAAATAGGCCGATTGATGTGGATTTTCTCCATAGCGCAATTTTCTTTTTGAACGAATCCCAAGATTTTGGGCAATCACATGATCGTAATGAGACACGTACTCCCATGCGTCCGCTGTGCCTTTTTCTACAGTCTTTACACTCACTCTTTTATTCTGAGAAAGTTCGTCGATCACTGTTTGATAATGCATCCTATCCGTTAAGACCAATACATCCGGACTGTTTTTTGCAGCCGCACGCACCAGACTGGGTCCACCAATATCAATGGACTCAATCCACTCTTCTCGAGTTGTTCCTGATTTTGAAACCACGCTTTCAAAGGGATAGAAATTCACGACAACGCAATCAATCGGCACAAAACCCAAATCGTCTAAGTCTTTTTCGTCTTTTGCATGATCCCGCTTATAGAGAATCCCGCTAAAAACAGGAAAAGAGAGAGTTTTCATCCGCCCCTGAAAAGATTCAGGCATCCCCGTCAACCTTTCGATTGAGGTCACTTTCAAGCCTGCATCTCGAAGCACCGTAGCCGTATTTCCAGTGGCAACCAATTCCGCCCCAGCACTCTGCAATGCTTGCGCGAGTTCAACCACCCCCTCTTTATCTGAGACGGACAAAAGTGCGCGTCGAATTTTCAATCCTTTTTCCAAATTAGCGTGCATGACTTGCCTCCTGAAAAGCGTTTTCAAAAACAACTAGACCTTGCCCTGGTGCACTGGCTCTAGCAGGAGCACTGGTCCACTCAGGGTGAGCTGTCCACCTCACAAAAGCCTCCGGATGGGGCATGAGTCCCAAAATCCTTCCTGTTGAATCGCAAAATCCAGCCAGATTTTCCTCACTCCCATTGGGATTGATATCATATTTCAAGCACATCATCCCTTGTCGATTCAGTTTATCTAAAACCTCTTGTCTCCGATTCGACCCAATCACAATGCGACCCTCTCCATGTCGAATGGGCAAATCTAATGCTCCCACTCCTTTGAGCCAAATACATTTGGTTCCAACAGGGCTTACTTTTGTCCAAGTATTTATAAACTTTCCCTGGATATTAGTCGTAATCGAAATTTCTTTTCCAAAAACCCCCAGCCGAATCAGAGCTTGAAATCCATTACAACTCCCTAAGACCAGCCCACCTCGATCAGCATAAACTTGCAAATTCCAACCCAATCCATGCTTCATCTTAAGGGCCAAAACTTTTCCACTCGTGAGATCATCTCCAAATGAAAACCCACCCGGTAGAGCCAAAACTGAATAACGCTGACTCAATTCATCCAATCCACAGCGCTCGGCAATAAGATCATTGAGGTGGCGAATGTCTGTTTCAAACCCGACCAGACGAAACGCTTGCGACATCTCTGTTTCGCAATTGATTCCATCTCCAGTGATAATTAATGTGCGAGGTTTTTGAGAGCTCATTCCCAATAACCTCCTTTTTTCCAAGCTTCCCTGAGTTCTTTGACTGAAACACTCCAAGCATTTGTAACCCCATCCAAATCCCAATGAACCTCTAATTTTTCATTGGCCATGACTGTTCCCAATCTAAAATAGGGAACCCCTTCTGCATCCCACTCGGCTTCTAAAGCCGGCAAATCCGCCTCTGCAGCTGAAGCTATGAAGGTATGAAAACCCTCTCCGAAACCAAACTCCCAAAGACAATTCGGTCTCCAAGAGAGATCCCCTTTCATTTTTGGAAAATATAAAGTCGCTCCAAATCCTCGCGCCAAAAGAGACTCTGCCACTGCTGTCAACAAACCACCCTCTGACACATCGTGCAAGGAGCTTAATAAAGATTGTTTTTTGCCACGCGCTCCACCTATCCAACTGTATATTTTTTGAGCAAGCTTCCAATCAGGCTCTGAAAGATTCAGACTTCCCTGGAGTGAAAACCCTTTTTCGATTTTCTGAAGTTCATAAAACTCTGAACCCAAAAGCCCTAATTTTCCACCTGAGTTTTCAGGCAACACCGCGCCCAAACCTAATAGGTAGATGGAATCTCCATAGCGTTTAAAATCCGCAGTTCTTGTAAAACGAATATCAGCCACTTTTGCAACAGCTGTCATGAGCAACGTAGGAAGTACAGAAATCTGAGTTTCTCTCCCCTGTCTACGTCCTTTGAAATCATTTTCATGCTGTCCTTGCCCGAAATCATAGGGGCACTTAGGCTAAGAGCTGCGTCTTGTAATCCATAACAAGCTCTTACGAGTGCAGCTGTTTTTTCTGGATGACCCACAGGATCTGGCCAACAAAAATTATCCACCAAAGCTAAAACCGATTCCGGACGGCCAAACTCTGCTCCTACACAAAGAACATTTCTCACAGCCTCATCGACTGCTGATTGTGCCATCAAATAAGGATCAATGTCTGAAAGTTTTGGATTAATCCCACATCCCACTGCGATTCCTGAAACTGAATTGAGCTTAGGTTTTACTACTCCGGCATCATTGGGACCGCTCTGTGATGCTGCGGTTCCAGGTGAAACCGTGTGCAGAGGCTTGATGACGGACATCCCTTGTACTTCATGATCATATTGCCGAATCAACCACTCTTTGGAAGCAATATTGGGTCGATCCAATAAACAGCACAAAGCTTTGGAACCTAAGAGTTTAAACTTCTCACACGAGTCCTGAAACAGTTTCTGTATATTTTCTACTTGTGAAATGAGTTGCTCCTGAGTCTGAAACTGAGGCCTACCCTTCCACACGGCCTGAAGTTCTAACTTTGGAGCACCTTGATGTAAAAATCGGAGATCCAAACTAGCAACGATTTTACCAGCATAGGAAATCTCAAACTGACCCGTCTGAGTAAAAGTTCCAAGCTGACTCACCTCGACTCCTCGTCTCTCTGCTAAACTCATAAAGAGAGCGGCTTTTTCAGGTGGAACCGCAACCGTCATTCGCTCTTGAGACTCGCTCACCACCAATTCGTAAGGCTTCAGTCCAGGGTATTTTATTTTTGCTAAACTCACGTCCATTTTAGCCCCACCCGAAAGCAGCGCAAGTTCTCCAACAGAGGATGAAAGGCCTCCTGCCCCATTATCTGTAATCGCCCGATACAGTCCAAGATCTCTCGCTTCGAGTAAAAAATCGGCGGTTCTTTTTTGCGTGATAGGGTCTCCCAGTTGAACCGCAGTTACAGGAGAAGAGTCTGAAAGGGGGAGTGAAGAAAAAGTGGCACCATGAATTCCATCTTTTCCAATTCGACCCCCGACCATACAAATAAAATCTCCTGGCCTAATCTCTTTGACCTCACACCTTCTCTCTCCGATCATTCGAGGCATGAATCCAGCCGTTCCACAAAAAATGAGAGGCTTTCCTAAAAAACGATCGTCAAAAACGAGCGCACCATTAATCGTGGGGATCCCACTCTTGTTGCCTCCATGCTCCACTCCCCTACGCACTCCATCCAGAATTCTTCTGGGGTGAAGAATCCTATCAGGTAAAACATCCGAATAATCTGGGGCCGCTAAGCAAAAAACATCTGTGTTAAATATCGGCTTTGCACCCAAACCACAGCCCAAAATATCACGATTGACTCCCACAATTCCAGTAAGCGCTCCACCGTAGGGATCCAAAGCGGAGGGACTGTTATGCGTTTCCACTTTGATACAAAAAGCATCTTCGTCGTCAAAAGCCACGATCCCCGCATTGTCATGAAAAACGGAGAGCAGCCAGGGCTTCGTCAGAAGCGAAGTCGTACTGGTGATGGTCGTTTTAAACAGTCCGTCGATTTCCTTTGGAATATTACGCTCTTTGAGCGAGTCTCGATCTGAAACCGTGCTCTTATAATGAATCTTGGCTGAAAAAATTTTATGTTTACAGTGTTCAGACCAAGTTTGTGCAAAGACTTCTAATTCTACATCCGTTGGAGTGCTGAGTCCTTTGTTTTTTCGAGATTCTTTGACCTCGGGGAGATTGAAATAATTCCGGATCGCACGCATCTCGACTAGGGAAAGAGCCCAAAGTTTTTTCTGGCTGAGACTTTCTAATTCAACATCGCTCAGACCCTCTAAGCTGATCTCCTCAACCTGATCTGAACTTCGAAGGCCTGGTTTATGAAAATCTCGTTTGATTCTTTCTTGATGAAAGCGATCACTTTTCTTAAGTTCCACTTCAGAGAGCAAGGTCCAAGTTTCAATGAGTTCATTACAAAAAACATCTCGAGCTAACTGACCTAAGAGATCCTCTGTGAGAAGTGGGCCCTCCAAAAGTAAAAGACTCCCGCTCGACGCCCGCCCGTCTGGCAATTTTTTTCCTAAAACAATTTCAAATGCTTCGAGGCTGGTTCGGCCCACATTGTCTGTAACCCCAGCCCTAAATCGTCGTTCTAATCCCCAGAATTTCCCAGGACGATTGGGAGCGCACTCTAATAAATCTAAAATATTTCCATTTTTTCCAGCAGCTGAAGGAATCAAATTTCCTGAAAACAACCATTGTAAAACAGGATCCCAATAAATCTCAGTAATCCCGGCAATGAGTTCTTCTCTCGCTGGAGGCAAATCAATCCAATAAATATCTAAAAGCCTTGCCCACCGCACTTTTCGTCTAATTTCTGGATGCGCCAGCTCAAGCCTTCTCAAAAGTCCCTGAGCTGCGGGATCGGAAAACTCTGGTCGCATTGCCACTTCAATTCTTGAAAACACAGAGCCTCCCTTCTCTTTTTTCAACCCTAAAGTCTTCTCTGAGTACCCAGTTCAGAGTTTCTGGATAAAGGCGATGTTCGGTTTTGAGCCCTTTTTTTTCTACTTCTACTATTGAATTTAACCCCACAATCGAAAATGCCTCTTGCGCACAGATCGGTCCAGAGTCTACAGTCTCTTCCACTAAATGCACAGTGACACCTGTCACCTGACATCCGTAATGAAAGGCTTGAGCATAGGCGTCTTTGCCTGGAAATGCAGGAAGGAGTGAGGGGTGAATATTGATCACCCTAGCGTATCCTTTTTCAGATCTAAAAGCGTGCAATAGATGTGCCGAAACAATCCGCATA
>JAHFAB010000063.1:8065-8632 GCA_023250795.1 Bacteriovoracaceae bacterium | reverse complement strand
TTTGAGTTGTGGCTAAAATCATCCCAGTCGAAAGAACACTAGTGCCCCAAAGTCCATAGAGGACCATTTTATAAGTTTTTTCCGAGAAGGTTTCTTTGGTTCTATAAGCCCATGCCAACATGAGCCATGGCATCCATGCTAAAAATTTTGCGAGTGATTGTCTTCCAAAAATACCAGTCAAAACTCCATTTCCAACTTCTTCAAAATCTGATGCTCGCGTGCTTGGATCAAAAACATAGCTGTAGAGCCAGTCAATTGATTTTGGGAAAAAAAGATCTAAAAAACAACTACCGTAAATAATAAAAAACCAAAAAAAGAGAACCCATTTTGATCTTTTTTTTGGAAGAAGAATGAGGCATGAAGCCCCTAGCATCCCTAATAGAATTACGCTCCATTCTCGAATGAGACCTTTTGGAAAATCGCAAGGAATTCCTGCAACCAAAGTACCCACTGAACCGAAAAAAAGACTAATATATAAATATTTTAAATATTTACCCGGGAATTTCTTCCGATTGTACCAGAAATAAATCAATAGTAGTGGGGCAGTAATTTTAAGTGGATTGAGAG
>JAHFAB010000063.1:0-8055 GCA_023250795.1 Bacteriovoracaceae bacterium | reverse complement strand
ATTGGCTAAAAAAAGGTCCCACGAGCTGAGTCATTCCACCACTCAATGCTGTGAGTGAGGGCAATATTCCGATGCTAAGAAGTACCCCTATGAGTTTATCCATGAAAAATTAATATAACCCCGCTCTTGACGAATAGGCGAGACAAGATTGAGTATGAGGTCACAATGCTCGACAAGAAACCAAAAATAGCCTGGGTCAGTACCTGGAACCGCCTATGTGGAATCGCAGATTATTCTAAAGCTCTCTGGCCCAAAATCTCCTCATTATTAGAATCGCAGGGGCATGAGGCACTATTAGTTTCACTAGATGAATATTCAACAACTAGCGCCTTAAGAAAAAAATTAGTAGGATCAGCTCCTGATCTAATTCACTTTCAACATGAATACGGGATTTTTGGAGGGAAAAATCCTCCATTTTACCGGTTTCCTTCATTTCTAAGAAAATTAAAAACCGAGCTTCCAAAGACAGCATTGATTGCTACCGCCCATACTGTTTTGCCAACAAACTATCGATTCCCATTGAAAGGAAAGAGTGTAGGAATCCCTTTTAGAGCTTTTGCTAATACTTTTTTGCTACCAGGGTTATCCAAAACTTGGAGTGTGAGAACTTGGGGTGGTTTAGACGCTTGCATTGTCCACTCTAAGTATCAAATCCAAGATGTACTTTCCTCTGGATGCTCTTTTGTCCAAGAAATTCCTCATTTTGTACCCGAATCGGTGACGAAAGGGACATTCCCTAGACAAAAAGGATTACCTACAATCTTAGTTTTTGGTTTTTTCACCCCTGAAAAAGGACAAGATCTTGCAATTGATGCACTTTCACTTCTCCAGAAGAAGTACAGACTCATACTTGCAGGAGGATTGAGAAGAAAAAAAGATCAGAGTTATTTGAAGTCCTGTAAACAAAAAATCAAAGACCTCGGTTTATCGTCTCAAATCGAAATTACAGGATACATAGACTCACAAAAACTAGATGGCTTATTCTCTCAAGCGAGTCTCGTTTTAGCCCCCTTTCGTGAGACCACTGGATCTGGCTCTTTGGCCCAAGCTTTGGCTCGCGAGTGCCCAGTATTAACTTCTGATTTACCTCTTAACTTAGAAATTGCTGAACGTACTGCCGATGCACTCTCTTTTTTTCGTTCAGGCGATCCCAAGGATTGCGCAATTCAAATTCAAAACCTGTTAGAAAACCCGGAAAGAGTGCGCCGACTAAGAGAAGGTGCTCGAAAATATGCGGTGCTCTACAGTCCTGAAAAAACCGCTGAAAAACACTTAGAGCTATACCGAAGCGTCTTCCCTAAAAACTAGAGTACCGTCTCCCAAAGTAAGAAACAGCCCACTTTAAATCGCACCAATTCCACGAATCACAGAAATAATCGTCTTAACAATAATGGCCAAATCCAACAAAATAGACCGGTTTTCAAGATAGAAAAGGTCGTACTCTAAATTGAAATGGATAGGCTCTCCCCTTGCTGCACTGATCTGCCAAACCCCAGTAATCCCTGGCTTGGCCTCCAGTCTCTGCCTCTCGAGTGGAGTGTACCCTGCGACAATAAAAGGCATCTCAGGCCTTGGACCCACTAAACTCATATCCCCTCGAAACACATTAAACAGCTGCGGCAACTCATCCAAGCTCGTTCTTCTTAAAAATCGCCCGACTTTGGTAATTCGACTATCTTCTGGGTTCGCTGGCGACCTGGCATACCGAGGTGCATCTGTATGCATCGTCCGAAATTTGTAAAAACTAAACTCTCTGCCCCTTATGCCCACTCGCTTTTGTTTAAAAATAACCGGACCTTGAGAATTGAATTGGATTGCAATGGTAAAAAACAAGAAAAAAGGAGAAAGAACCAGAATGAAAAAACTACTTAAAATGAGGTCCACCGCTCTCTTTAGAACAATATAAGAAGCACTGACAGATCTTTCTCGACGTCTCAGTATGGGAATCCCACCTATCTCAAAAAGCTCAACATTTTGAATAAATTTTTCATACGCATTCGGCACAATTGCATATTCCAAGCCTTCAGAAACACAGAGATCCACTAATCTTTGATTTCTCTCAAAACTTGCTGAAGGTAGGGCAATGAGAACCATCCCCACCCCATACCGTCTCCATTCTCTAATTTTTTCCTCTCCTCCCATAATTTTTATTCCAGAACGAGGTGCCACACCATTCCACTTTAAAAAATGGCTGTGTTTATCATTCTCATCATCTAAAAAACCAACGGGAAAAAGACCGAGTGAAGGACTCTCAAACATTCTTTTTGCCAGATGCAAACCAATACTGCCCGCGCCATAGATAAAAACTCTCTTTTGCGCCCAACCTCTTTGATGAAAAAGAACCTGTAATTTATAAAAAATCTGTCTTTGAATAAACAAAATTACTGGAGTTACAATCAACGCGAAAGTAAAGGTCACTCGTGAGAGACTGGTCGATCTAATATAAAAAGAAATACTTAAGATTGCTGCAGCAGCATAAAGCCCCGTATAAAAAATGCCCCTTAATTCCTTAATATTGAGCAAGCTCACTTCTTTACGGTAGAGCCCTACGCGATCTAAAATAAGAACATAAATAAAAGCAGACGCCACAGAAAGTGAAGTAAAGAGAGAAAATGACTGCGGAAAAGATTTTGATAAAACGTGGGTATAGAGCCAATAACTCCCTAGAAAACAAAAAAATACAGTGAGACCATCTGTGATTGCTTGAGCCAACACTAGAATGCGACTCAAAAAAGGTCGCCACATGTTCGACTTTTGAGAACGGATCAAATTGAGTGCAACAGTCTGCTTATTATCAAAATAAGGAGTCACTCTATCTGAAGACACTACCGTATTTGGTTCCATCTGATTTTATCCCCTCTTTTTGTAATCAACAGAACCCGAAAACGCAACTCATTTTCGGGACTATCAAAGCTACATAGAGCGGTGTAGGGTGCAGGTGAAGCATGATGATGAATCAAAGGATAAATGTCTTAGGCGTAGGGATTTCACCCATACACATGAACTCTGCACTGGAGTTCTTGGACTCATCTCTGCAAAAAAAAGACAAAGGCTACGTCTGTGTCACAGGTGTCCATGGAATCATGGAGGCCCAAAAAGACCCTGAATTCAAAAAAATCCTCAATCGCTCTCTCCTCAATACCCCTGATGGTATGCCCACAGTATGGGTGGGGAAACTCCAAGGGTTTTCAAAAGTAAATCGAGTTTATGGTCCCGATCTCATGCTCAAAGTCTGTGAAATGTCCGTTTTAAAAAACTACACCCACTTCCTCTATGGGGGAAATCCGGGTGTTGCGGAAAAACTCAAAACGAGCTTGGAGAGCAGGTACCCTGGAATTCGGGTTCTGGGGACTTTTACACCTCCCTTTAGAAATCTAAATGAAACAGAAGAATCCCAGCTCACAGCACAAGTTGCTCAACTGAAGCCTGATTTTTTCTGGGTGGGACTGAGTACACCCAAACAAGAAAAGTTTAGTGCCCGCTACCTTCCACAATTAGAGGCAAAAATCTTTATTAGCGTAGGCGCAGCATTTGATATCCATACAGGGAGAATTCTAGATTCCCCAACTTGGGTGAAAAAGACAGGACTTCAGTGGTTTCATCGCCTTATCCAAGAACCCGGAAGATTATGGAAAAGATACTTGATTAATAACCCCAAATTTTTGTACATGATGGGTATGCAGCTTTTGGGGATTAAGAGGTATGAAATACCAAAGTAGGCTGTCCAAATATAGACTAAAGGAAAATTTATGAATCAAAAACACAGAGTACTAGTCACGGGCGCAGGTGGATTTATCGGACACCACTTAGTAAAAAGGTTGAAAGCCGACGGACATTGGGTCAGGGGAGCAGATTTGAAATCTCCTGAATACGAGCCCTCCGCTGCTGATCAGTTTGAAGTCTTGGATCTTAGAAAGTCGGATAATTGCCTGCAAGCTACTCGAAATGTAGATCAGGTCTATAACCTAGCCGCTGATATGGGGGGAATTGGATACATTACAAGCTCTTTGGCCCAAATCTCAAAAAACAATATTCTCATTAACGCTCATATGTTAGATGCGAGCCGACTCAATGGTGTAAAAAGATTTTTATTTTCTTCATCAGCCTGTGTTTATGCTCAGTATAAACAAAAAAATCCAGAAGTCACTCCACTCAGAGAAGAAGACGCATACCCTGCCGACCCTGAACCTGGTTATGGATGGGAAAAGCTATTTGCTGAAGAGCTCTGCCGTTACTATTGGAAAGATCATCAGTTTGAAACTCGAATCGTCCGTTTTCACAACGTCTACGGCACTCTTGGAACTTACGATGGAGGCAAGGAAAAAGCCCCTGCTGCAATTTCTAGAAAAGTCGCCCTAGCCACTGATGAAATCGAAATCTGGGGAGATGGTGAACAAACCAGATCGTTTATGTACATTGATGATTGTGTGGAAGGTCTCATTCGAATTATGTCCTCTGATTACAGAGAACCGCTCAATCTCGGAACCGATGAGATGGTCAGTATCAACCAATTAGTAGACATGATCAGTAAGATCGCTGGCAAAAACCTCGTCAAACGACATGATAAGACTAAACCTCAGGGCGTGAGAGGCAGAAACAGCGACAATACTCTCTTGGAAAAGGTCTTAGGTTGGTCTCCCTCTATTTCTTTAGAAAGGGGCTTGGTGCCCACTTATAAGTGGATAGAGAAAGAAGTGAAAAAAGTGGCTTTATATTAAGTAGTTTTTAAATATCTGACAAAATTCTCTGCAGGGTCTCCTGTACCTACTATATGGTTCATGTCCTTTGACATCTTGTGTCCTTCCACGCATTTGCTTAAACACATGTGTAGATCTTTTTTTCCAATAACAATATTCCTTTCAAGCGATTTTGGTCTAAAATATCGGACACTTCCTAGTGGGTCATAAAAAATCCCCCTCCTTCCACTGTTGATACCTGCTAAAACAGGAGAAGTGAAAGGAAGGCCGATGCACAAATCAGCCATTGCTATCGGCAGATAGGGATCAATTTGGTGGTCCAATACAAGGATCCTTTTCTCTTTTATAAAAGATCCTCTGGGATCTAAAAGTTTCCACATCCCAGCAGAATATTCCCTCTGAGGGTCTTGCAATGAACGTTTAGGCTTCAATATCAAACGAAGAGAGTCAAATTTTTCTAATTCACTCATCAGATCTTCAAAAAACTGCTCAAGCATTTCAACAAAGTATACATTTGGACCAAAACCAATCTGTCTTCGTGCTTCATCTGTCACAGGAGGAACATCAAAAACTGATACATAGTAACAGTTTGAATGAGCTATTATATCTTTTTTCTTGCGAACCTCACTTGGCTTTAAAGACATCCACCTAGAATCCCCTGCCATAAGAGGTCCTATGACATTATAGACAGGTGTATTTACATTGGATAAAACTGAACGTGCGGAAAAAAGCTCAGCCACATCCTGCGTCCATACAAAGACTTCTTTTGCTACTCCAACACTCAAAGGTATTGACAAATCATCAAATTCTTTATTATTCGTAGCAAAACCGTAGACATTGGCACTGTAGTGCCAAACAGCCGTCCGAATGCCTAAGGCGTTCATAGCGCTAACAGCAACGCTTTCGGGCCAACTTGCACTCACAGAACTAAGATACATATTAGGGCGATATTGAAGACCAACCTGGATCCAAGGACAAGCTTGGAATAAAAAATCTAGTAATTGCGGTGTATAACTACGAAAAGGGTGACGTAAAAATATCCAAAGGCACCCAAAAGACATTGTAAAAACTGCAGCAACTCTACGATTTAATGGGAGAAGTCCTGAAAACCGATGCAAAACAGACCAACGGTACTTTACATCAGATATAAATTTTAACTCTTTTTCTGAAGGCTCTCTTGGTAAAAGAAAAAGAGAGTCTTGAGACGACAATAGCCCTCTTTTATGAAGAAACCCAAAATCTATTTGATCATATGCAGAGGGAATTTCACTCGCACTCACCCCACTCCAAAGATAATTAAAAGGGGTGTAATTCTTTGAAAATTTTGTAGATGGATAAAATAGTTGATAAACGATTTTAAAAAATTGAATAAAACTAAGACACCACAATCTTAGTCTCTCTGTAAACGAAAATAGAACACGAAATGGTTTTTGAATTTCTAATCCAGTCAAGCCAGCAATAAAAATCCGCTTATTACCCCAACTTATATTCTTCGCACGTTCTGCAAGTCTTAAGAACTGCCACTCCCTTTCATATTCGATTGCAAGCCACTGTAACCAGTGTGGCAGAAAATCCAGATTTATATTATAAAATGGGATTTTTATAGCAATTTTTTTGTTCATTTTGCTAACAAATTTTTTCCACTCGTCATATACTTTGCGACTAATACTTTTCCACTCATCACTGGTAAAATATAGAGCAGGATCTACCCACTGGAATTGTTTTAGCCAACTCTGTGGAATTTTTTCACTTCTCCAATACTTAACTTCAAAAAAATATTGAGAAATCCAAGCAAATGGGAAATTTAGAGGATGTATACGATGAAAAAAAAGAATCATGGCTTTCTAAATACAGGCTGGACTACAACCTTCAATGCACGTTCTAATAGCTTTTCCGAGCTCTCGGTATTTTGGACTTTCATAATGTATCCCTTCACTTTCTCATATAGAGTGTAAATTTCCAAAGAGGGTAGTCCTGCCTTATTACCACTTTAACGATTAATAAAAACAAGCACGGCGAGGATAATCAAAAACACTCTTCAATTCAACTAGATAAAACACTCTGTTTTATGATACCTCTCACATTCTCATAGAGGGCTGTTTAATGAAAGTATTTGCATTAATCCAAGCGCGGATGAACTCTTCTCGTCTACCAGGAAAAGCTTTACTCCCAATTCTGAATAAACCCATGGTTCAGTGGCAAATAGAGAGACTCCAAAATTCAAAAAAAATTTCAACAATTGCCCTACTCACTTCGAACACATCATCTGATGATCCCTTAATTTCTTTTTGTGATAAACTAAAAATTCAGAACTACAGAGGCTCTGAAAATGACGTTCTTGCACGTTTTTACAATGCATTTTTGGCATTCTCTTTACAAAATGAAAGAATGAATTGCTTAATTATTCGCCTAACAGGAGACTGCCCTCTCATTGATCCATTTTTAATTGATGAGGCAATTGACCTGTTTATTTCTAAACTTAGTCATGGATGCAGGTACTTTGGCTACGATACTAACCTGCCAGATGGTATGGATTTTGAGATTTTCACGTGGGGTGCTCTCAAAGAAGCCCATGAGAACTCTTCAGATCCCTTCGAAAGGGAACATGTGACCCCTTTTATGTGGAGACAACCAGAACGATTTAAGGTCGAACGGTTTAAAAAAACAAATATAACTCCTCAGCTAAGATTTTCAGTGGATTATCATGAGGATTTGGAGCTAGTTGAGGAAATCCTCAAATATCAAGAAAAGTCTGGCTTATTTTTAGGTGTTCAGGAGATTTCAGACTTATTTGAAAAAAACCCGAAATTAAAGGAGTTGAATGAAAAAATCATTAAAAACGAAGGATTGATTCAGTCTGCCCTTGCGACTCAAAAAACTCCTGCGTTTGGAATAGCTCTTCCTAAGGGAGCGCTACCATAAGAAGCTTTTCTGAAATGGGCAACTAAAATGGGAATTCATACTTGGATTGCTTCCAAAACAGATCTCCCTCAGCTTGTAACTTTTTTTAATAAACAACCGCCTCTCATTACTCCAAAAATTTGGAACATCACCGATCCCCCCAAGTGCTGGGTGATCTTTAAAAAAGAAGAACATCTATACTTAGGCCGTTTGGCAGCTCTAATCCAAGACTCTTCACTTCAGGGTATTTTTCTTGAAGTGTCAGACCGCATTGATCTAGCTCAGTTATTGACATTCATTTGCCACACCCGTTTTGTGAAGCAAGACCCTCCAGTAAAGTTAACCTTGAAAAAACACTCCAAAGAAGGTTAGATCGTTTAAGCAATGACGAACCTCACTTATAGCCTACTCATGCCGACCTGTAATCGCCCTGCACTTTTGAAAAGACACTTAGAAT